>NZ_JACBXB010000032.1 GCF_013870575.1 Pseudonocardia pini | reverse complement strand
TCCGCGAGCCGCAGCGCCACCAGGAACCCGGCCCCGGCCAGGCAGCCCCAACCCAGCCCGGCCACCAGCCCCAGCCGCAGCACCGCGGGCCGCAGCGCGCTCCGCAGAGCACTGCGCAGCGTGGCGGGCGTCCGGCTCGCGACGCGCTCCTCGACCGGGATCCCGACGACGGCCAGCAGCAGCGCCACGGCGCCGACGCCGTAGAACGCGTAGTGCCAGTCCACCTCCGCCGCGAGCCCGCCGACGAGCGGGGCGGAGGTCTGGCCTGCGGCCTGCAACGAGCCGTACCAGCCCAGGGCCCGCCCGAGCAGCTCCGGCGCCACCGACGCGGCCAGTGCCGCCATGACCAACGGGGTGGTGAACGCGTTCGCCAGGCCCTGCACCACCCGCGCGCCCAGGAAGACCCCCCAGCTCGGGGCCAGGACCGCGGCCGCGCAGGAGACCGCGTAGAGCACGTAGGCCAGGCGCACGGTGCGCGCCCGGCCCCACCGCTCGCCCAACGTGCCCGAGACCAGCATCGCGGCGGCGAAGGGCAGCAGGAACGCGGTCAGCGATGCCGACGCGGTGGCGGGGGAGACCCCGAACGTGCCGCCCAGCTCGGGCAGCATCGCCGTGGTGATCCCGCCGCCGAACGGACCGAGGAACCCGCCGAGGTAGAGCCCGGTGCGCCGCAGGTCCGAGGGCAGGCTCAGCTCGCGCCGCCGGGCCCGCCGCGCCGCCGCAGGTAGCGCTCGAAGTCCGCCGCGATCTCGTCACCGCTGGTCTCGGTGAGGTCGACGGGCTGCTCCTCCTCGTCGTCCTGCGCCTGCTGCTCCAGCTGCCGGACGTACTCGCGCACCTCGTCGTCCGCCTCGGCCATCTCGTTGACCGTGCGCTCCCACTCCTCGGCCTGCTCGGGGAGCCCGCCGAGCGGGACCTCGACGTCGAGCGCCTCCTCGACCCGCAGCAGCAGCGCGATCGCGGCCTTGGGCACGCGCGCCTGCGAGACGTAGTGCGGCACCTCGGCCCAGTACGACAACGCGGGCACCCCGGCCTCGATGCAGAGGCTGTGCAGGACACCGACGATCCCCGTCGGTCCCTGGTAGGTCGACGGCTCGACGCCCATCTTCGTGGCCGACGCCGCGTCGTACCCCGTGCCGCGCACCGGCGTGGGCCGGGTGTGCGGCACGTCGGTCAGCATCGCGCCGAGGTGGATGACCTTGGTGACACCCAGCTTCTCGATGTACTCCAGGATCTCGCCGCAGAAGGACCGCCAGCGCAGGTTGGGCTCGATCCCGTTGACCAGCACGACGTGCCGCCCGCTGCCCGGCAGCTTCGCGACCGACAACCGGGTGGTCTGCCACTCGATGCGCCGCGTGACGCCGTCCGACAGCCGGACCAGCGGCCGCGTGACCTGGAAGTCGTAGTAGTCCTCGGGATCGATCGAGCCCAGGGGCTCCGCGTCCCAGCTCAGCTCGAGATGCTCCATGGCGGAGCTCGCGGCCTCGCCCGCGTCGTTCCATCCCTCGAACGCCGTGATCATGATCGGGTCGACCAGATCCGGGAGGTCGGAGGGCACCCCCGAACGCTGCTCTCGATCGCTCATCGCCTCAGCCTACGGCGCGCGCGGGTAACACGAGGGGGCCACACCCCGACGCTTGTAGCCTGTGGGGGTGTCAGCCGTGAACGCAGCCGCGTCAGATCACAGCTTCGACACCACGCTGCTGGACACGTTGTCCGAGCGCGTGGTGGTCGCCGACGGTGCCATGGGCACCATGCTCCAGGACGTCGATCTCACGATCGACGACTTCGCGGGGCTCGAAGGGTGCAACGAGATCCTGAACGCCACCCGGCCGGACGTCGTCCGCGACATCCACCGGGCCTACTACGAGGCGGGCGCCGACGCCGTCGAGACGAACACGTTCGGCGCCAACCTGCCCAACCTCGCCGACTACGACATCGCCGACCGGATCCGCGAGCTCGCCGAGCGCGGCGCCGCGCTGGCCCGCGAGGTCGCGGACGAGATGTCCACCGCGGACCGCCCGCGCTACGTCCTCGGCTCGATCGGCCCCGGCACCAAGCTGCCGACGCTCGGCCACGAGAGGTTCGGCACCCTGCGAGACGCCTACGCCGAGACCGGCCGCGGCCTGCTCAGCGGCGGCGCCGACGCGTTCCTCATCGAGACCTGCCAGGACCTGCTCCAGGTCAAGGCCGCCGTGCTCGGCGTGCAGCAGGCCATGAAGGACGAGGGTCGGCGTATCCCGATCATCACCAGCGTGACCGTCGAGACCACCGGCACCATGCTGCTGGGCTCCGAGATCGGTGCCGCGCTGACGGCGTTGGAGCCGCTGGGCATCGACCTGATCGGGCTGAACTGCGCCACGGGGCCCGCCGAGATGAGCGAGCACCTGCGCACGCTGTCCAAGCAGTCCCGGATCCCGCTGTCGGTGATGCCCAACGCCGGCCTCCCGGTGCTGGGCAAGAAGGGCGCCGAGTACCCGCTGACCGCCGAGGAGCTGGCCGAGGCGCTGTCGGTGTTCGTGCGCGACTACGGGCTGCGGCTCGTCGGCGGCTGCTGCGGCACCACGCCCGCGCACGTCCGGGCCGTCGCCGAGGCGATCCCGTCGGTCACCCCGGCCGCTCGCAGGCCGCGCCCGGAGCCGGGCGTGTCGTCCCTCTACGCGCCGGTGCCGTTCCGCCAGGACACCTCCGTGCTGATGGTGGGGGAGCGGACCAACGCCAACGGCTCGAAGAAGTTCCGCGAGGCGATGCTCGAGGAGAACTGGGAGGACTGCGTCGCGATCGCGCGCGAGCAGACCCGCGAGGGCGCGCACATGATCGACCTCTGCATCGACTACGTCGGTCGCGACGGCGTCGCGGACATGACCGCGCTCGCCTCCCGGCTGGCCACGGCCTCCACCCTGCCGGTGATGCTGGACTCCACCGAGCCCGAGGTGCTGCGGGCCGGGCTGGAGCTGCTCGGCGGCCGGTCGATCGTCAACTCGGTGAACTACGAGGACGGCGACGGCGAGGGCTCGCGCTTCCAGCGCACGATGGCGCTGGTCCGCGAGCACGGCTGCGCGGTCGTCGCGCTCTGCATCGACGAGGAGGGCCAGGCCCGCGACCGGGACTGGAAGGTCCGCGTGGCCGACCGGCTGATCACCGACCTCACCACGAACCACGGCATGCACGTCGAGGACATCGTCGTCGACACCCTGACCTTCCCGATCACCACCGGGCAGGAGGAGGTCCGGCGGGACGCGCTGGAGACCATCGAGGCGATCCGCGAGCTCAAGCGGCGTTTCCCGGAGGTCCAGACCACCCTCGGCGTCTCCAACGTGTCCTTCGGCCTCAACGCGGCCGCGCGGCAGGTGCTGAACTCGGTGTTCCTGCACGAGTGCGTGAACGCCGGGCTGGACACCGCGATCGTGTCCGCGGCCAAGATCCTCCCGATGGCGAAGATCCCGGACGAGCAGCGCTCCGTGGCGCTCGACCTGGTCTACGACCGGCGCAAGGAGGGCTACGACCCGCTGAACAGGTTCATGGAGCTGTTCGAGGGCGTGACCGCCACGTCGGCTCGGGCGGGGCGGGCCGAGGAGCTGGCCGGGCTGCCGCTGTTCGAGCGGCTGGAGCGGCGGATCGTCGACGGCGAGCGCAACGGCCTGGAGGCCGACCTCGACGAGGCGATGGAGACCCGGCCGCCGCTGGAGATCGTCAACGACACGCTGCTGGCAGGCATGAAGACCGTCGGCGAGCTGTTCGGCTCCGGCCAGATGCAGCTGCCGTTCGTGCTCGCCTCCGCGGAGGTCATGAAGGCTGCGGTCGCGTACCTCGAGCCGCACATGGAGAAGACGGACGACGAGGGCAAGGGCACGATCGTGCTCGCCACCGTGAAGGGCGACGTCCACGACATCGGCAAGAACCTCGTGGACATCATCCTGTCCAACAACGGCTACACCGTGGTCAACCTGGGCATCAAGCAGCCGATCGCCACGATCCTGCAGGCCGCGGACGAGCACCGGGCGCACGCCGTCGGGATGTCCGGGCTGCTGGTCAAGTCCACGGTGATCATGAAGGAGAACCTGCAGGAGATGAACTCCCGCGGGAAGAAGCTCCCCGTGCTGCTCGGCGGCGCGGCGCTCACCCGCTCCTACGTGGAGAACGACCTCACCGAGGTCTACGACGGCCGGGTCTCCTACGCCCGGGACGCCTTCGAGGGCCTGCGCCTGATGGACTCCACCATGGCCCGGGCCCGTGGGCTCGTCCCGGAGACCACGCCCGAGGAGCAGGCGAAGGTCGCCGAGCGCAAGGAGCGCCACGAGCGTTCGAAGCGGATCGCCGCGAAGCGCAAGGCGGCGGAGGCCGAGGTCGCGGGGCCGCTGCCCGAGCGGTCCGACGTCGCGCTCGACAACCCGGTGCCCACGCCGCCGTTCTGGGGCACCCGGGTCGTCAAGGGGCTCTCGCTGGCGGAGTACTCCGGCATGGTCGACGAGCGGGCCCTGTTCCTGGGGCAGTGGGGGCTGCGCGGGACCAAGGGCGGGGACGGGCCGTCGTACGAGGAGCTCGTCGAGACCGAGGGCAGGCCGCGGCTGCGGTACTGGCTGGAGCGGCTGACCGCGGACGGCGTGCTGGCCCACGCGTCGCTGGTCTACGGGTACTTCCCGGCCGTGTCGGAGAAGGACTCGCTGCTCGTGCTCACCGAGCCGCGGGCCGACGCCCCGGAGCGCTACCGGTTCACCTTCCCGCGCCAGCGCCGCGACCGGAACCTGTGCCTGGCGGACTTCTGGCGGCCGCGGGAGCTCGCGATCGCGAACGGCGAGATCGACGTGCTGCCGCTGCACCTGGTCACGATGGGCCAGCCCATCGCGGACTACGCCAACGAGCTGTTCGCCAAGGACGCCTACCGGGACTACCTGGAGGTCCACGGGCTGGGCGTGCAGCTCACCGAGGCGATGGCGGAGTACTGGCACCGACGGATCCGCGAGGAGCTGACCTGGTCGACGGGCCGGAACCTGGCGGAGGAGGACCCCGAGAACGTCGAGGACTTCTTCAAGCTGGGCTACCGCGGCGCCCGGTACTCGCTGGGCTACGGCGCCTGCCCGAACCTCGACGACCGCACCAAGATCATCGACCTGCTCCAGCCGGGGCGGATCGGTGTGACCCTGTCCGAGGAGCTGCAGCTGCATCCCGAGCAGTCCACCGACGCCCTCGTCGCCCACCACCCGGAGGCGAAGTACTTCAATGCCGGCTGAGGCCCCGTCAGACCCCGTGAGCGAACGGCACTCTCGCTCATACCTAGTGAGCGAGAGTGCCGTTCGCTCCTCGGTGGCGGCGGTGTTGTTCGACATGGACGGCACCCTGATCGACTCCGAGAAGGTGTGGGACCGCTCGCTGGTAGAGGTGCTGCGCTGGCTGGGCGGGACCGACCTGTCCGCCGAGGCGCGGCGCGAGACGCTCGGCGGCAACCTGGCGAGCAGCCTCGCGATCGTGTTCCGCGAGGCCGGCGTGCTGCAGACGCCGGAGCTCACGGAGCAGGGCGCGCGGATGCTCGTCGACACCACCGCGGAATTCTTCGAGGCCGGGCTGCCGTGGCGGCCGGGCGCGGAGGAGGCGCTGCGCACAGTCCGGGCCGCCGGGGTCCCGGTCGCGCTGGTCACCAACACCGGCCGGTTCCTCACGGACAAGGCGCTGGTGGGGATCGGGCGGGAGCACTTCGCGGTGACGGTCTGCGGCGACGAGGTGCCTCGCGGCAAGCCCGCCCCGGACCCGTACCTGCGGGCCGCGGAGCTGCTCGCGGTGCCGGTCGGGGAGTGCGTGGCCGTCGAGGACTCGCCCACGGGGATCGCCGCGGCGGAGGCCGCGGGGGCCGCCGTGCTGGCCGTGCCGTGCGAGGTGGCCATCCCGCCGGGGCCCGGCCGGGTCGTGCGGGACACCCTCGTCGGCCTGCGGATCGAGGACCTCGCGGCCGTGCGTTCTGTCGTTCGAGAGCGTATTCGGGCCTGATCGAACCGCCCTGCTCACGCCGGGTACCGTCGGGCGCGATCAGCTTGCGCCGAGTGGAGCGTCCGTCCGGGTGAACCGCTCGGCCGGACCGGCCGCCCGGCGCATCCCGCAGTCCGGCGATCTCCTGCGACCCGGATCCGGTCGTGACCGCGGGGGACGCATCCGACACTGGGTGTGCAGGACCGTTTCGAGAGGAAGACGCCGACCCGTGAAGACATTCGACGCGCTGTTCGACGAGCTCAGTGAGAAGGCGGCCACGCGGCCCGCCGGCTCCGGCACCGTCGCTGCACTCGAGGCCGGCGTCCATGCCCAGGGCAAGAAGCTCCTCGAGGAGGCGGGCGAGGTCTGGATCGCGGCCGAGCACGAGTCGGACGCCGCGCTCGCCGAGGAGATCTCGCAGCTCCTGTACCGCACGCAGGTGATCATGCTCGGTCGCGGGCTGACCCTGCAGGACGTCTACAAGTACCTCTAGGGGCCCACCGTGCCCCTCGACCCGAAGGAACCCACCCGCATGCTCCGCGTCGCAATCCCCAACAAGGGCACGCTGGCCGAGCCCGCCGCGACGATGATGCGCGAGGCGGGCTACCGGCAGCGCAGCGACTCCCGCGATCTCTCGATGATCGACGAGGAGAACGGCATCGAGTTCTTCTACCTGCGGCCCAAGGACATCGCCACCTACGTGGGCTCCGGCGACCTGCACCTCGGCGTGACCGGACACGACCTCATGGAGGAGTCCGGCAGCCAGGTCCAGGAGGTGCTGAAGCTGGGCTTCGGCGCGTCGAAGTTCCGGTTCGCGGCGCCCGAGGGCCGGGACTGGAAGCTCGAGGACCTCGACGGCAAGACGATCGCCACGTCCTACCCGCGGCTGGTGCGCTCGCACCTGTCCGGCAAGCGCATCGGCGCCACGATCATCAAGCTCGACGGCGCCGTCGAGATCTCCGTGCAGCTCGGCCTGGCCGACGCGATCGCGGACGTCGTCTCCTCCGGCCGCACCCTGCGCCAGCACGGGCTGAAGGTCATCGGCGACCCGATCGCCGAGTCCCAGGCCATGCTCATCGAGCGGGAGCCCCGGATGGACCGGCAGGAGACCCAGGAGGTCATCGACTTCAAGAAGATCTTCACCGAGCGGATCCGCGGCGTGGTCTACGCCCGCCAGTACCTGATGCTGGACTACGACTGCCCCAAGGTGAAGCTCGACGCGGCCAAGGAGATCACCCCCGGCCTGCAGTCGCCGACCATCGCCCCGCTGTCCGACCCGGACTGGGTCGCGGTCCGGTCGATGGTGCTCAAGCGGGAGTCGAACAACGTCATGGACCGCCTCGCCGCAGTCGGCGCGCGGGGGATCCTGACCTCGGAGATCCGGAGCTGCCGCGCCGTCGACGGCGGGCTGCACTGAGGTGATCCGGCTGACCTGAGCCGACCTGCCCGAGCCGGCCCGCGCTGAAGGTCGTGCAGCGCGGCCGGACGGTCAGCGCCGGCGGACGGTCAGCTCCTGGGTGATGTACCCGACGTGGCCGTCGGCGTCGAACAGCCTGCCGGTGACGGTCCCGGTGCCGGTCGGGCCGATCACGGTGTTCGCGTCGATGCCCGCCCACTCGCCGGCCGGCGGGCGGTGCAGGTGCACGCTCAGCTCGGTGTTGAGGAACAGCCACTCGCCGATCGGCAGGGTGGCGGCCACTCCGTTCGCGGAGTCCGCCACGGCGGCGAGCCGCTGCAGGGCGCTCGGCTCCTCACCCTCGACCACGGGCACCCGCAGCCGGCCCCACGCGGCGCCGGGGCCCAGCTCGTCGAAGTGGCTGCGGACCCAGCGCCACTCCACGGCGTCGAGGTAGCCGGGCAGCCAGCCCTCCGGCCGTCCGACCTGGGGCGCCACGGTCTCGGGGTGGGCGAGCGGGTCGAGTGCCCCGGTCGCGGCGCCCGCGGTGTCCGTGTGGGCGAGCCGCCATGCCCGCGCCCGGAGCACCGCGCGCCCACCCGCCGTCATCTCCGCGGCGAGCAGCTCGATCGTGCGGCCCGGCCGCTCGACCCAGGCCCGCAGCTCGACGTCCCCCGCGGGCACCGCACCGAGGATCTCGACGGTGTAGCGCGCGAGCTGCAGCGGTGGAGCGTCCGGCCTGCTCGGCGGGACCCGCTCGAAGGAGCGGACCAGCAGGGCGGACGGCGGGCCGAGGTGCTGGGCGTCGGAGAACCAGGGGCCGGTGGTGGCGGAGGTCGCGTGGAAGCGACCCGCGGTGGGGTCACCTGGGACGGCCTCGACCAGGCGGTAGAAAGGATCCTCGCTCACCCGGCGATGATCGCACCTCCCCGCCCCTCAGCCGACGGCCGCGCCGAACGGGGCGGTGGGCACCTCGCCCCGCAGCTCGGGCCAGCCCGGGTACGGCGGCGGCGTGCCGTCCCAGGCGGGGCAGAGGGCCTTGTGGTCGCACCAGCCGCATCCCGGCCCGCGGTTCGGTCGGAAGTCGCCGGTGCGGTCCGCCTCCAGGATCGCGGCCCAGATCGCCTCGAGGATCCGCTGGAAACGGCGGAGCTCCTCGGCCTCGGGCCGATAGGTGAGCTCCTCGCCGCCCTGGCCGAGGTACACCAGGCGCAGCTGCTCCGGCACGCGGCCGCGCAGCTCGAGCAGTGCCAGCGCGTAGAACTTCATCTGGAACAGCGCCCGGGACTCGGCGGACTCCCGCGGGGCGGTCCCCGTCTTGTAGTCGACGATCCGCAGCCCACCCGCCGCGTCGACGTCGAGCCGGTCGAGGTAGCCGCGCAACGGGAGACCGGAGGCGAGCTCGGTCTCGACCAGCAGCTCGCGCTCGCCCGGTTCGAGCGTGCGGGGATCCTCCAGGGCGAAGTAGGTCTCCAACAGGCCCTCGGCGCTCCGCAGCCAGGCCCCCACCCGGTCCGGGGCGCCCTCCTCGTCCTCTGCGGGCTCCGGGACGACCGCGACGAGCTCGGGCGCGGCCGCGACGATCTCCGCCCACACCGAGCCCAGCATCGCCTTCGCGGCCTGCGGGACCCGCTCGGCCGCGGGCAGGTCGAACAGGCGCTCGAGCACGGCGTGCACGAGGGTGCCGCGCAGGGCCGCGGGGCTGGGGGACTCGGGCAGCCGGTCGACCGCGCGGAAGCGGTAGAGCAGCGGGCACTGCTTGAAGTCGGCGGCGCGGGAGGGGGAGAGCGCGGGCCTGCGCCGCTCCTCGACCTGCGTCTCGTCCACCCTCCGAACAGTAGGCGACCGCACCGACAGTCCCGGGCGAACGGGCAAGTAGCGTTGCGCCCCGTGCCCGACTCCGATATCCGCTCCGACCTCGACGCCGAGACCCTCACCGACGAGACCCTCGACGCGGAGACCGGCACCGGGCCGACCGACGCCGGGCCGACCGACGCCGGGCCGACCGACGCCGGGCCGACCGACGCTGAGCCCGCCGACGAGGGGCCGTCCGGCGACGGGACCGTCGAGCACATGGATCTTCCCGACACGCCCGGGCCCGAGGGCGATGCGCCGAACGGCACCCCTCATCTGAAGACGCGCGGCGGCCCCTTCCGCGAGGGCGACCGCGTCCAGCTGACCGACCCCAAGGGCCGGAAGTACACGGTGGTCCTGGAGGCCGGGGCGAGCTACCACACCCACCGCGGCGCCCTCGCCCACGACGACCTCATCGGCCGGCCGGAGGGATCCGTCGTCCACTCCGCGGCGAACACGCCGTACCTGGCCCTGCGCCCGCTGCTCGCCGACTACGTGCTGTCGATGCCTCGGGGTGCGGCCGTCATCTACCCGAAGGACGCCGCGCAGATCCTCGTGTGGGGCGACATCTTCCCGGGCGCCCGCGTCCTGGAGGCCGGAGCGGGCTCGGGAGCCCTGACCTGTTCCTTGGTACAGGCCGTGGGCCCCGCCGGTTCGGTGGTCTCGTACGAGGTGCGGGCGGACCACGCCGAGCACGCCGATCGCAACGTGCGACGGTTCTTCGGCGACGTGCCACCCAACTGGAGCTTGCGGGTCGGTGACCTTAACACTCACGACGGCGCCGCCGAGCCGTTCGACCGCGTCATCCTGGACATGTTGGCGCCCTGGGAGTGCCTCGAGACGGTCCACGAGACGCTGATCCCGGGCGGCGTCCTGGTCGCCTACGTGGCCACCACGACGCAGCTGTCCACGGTCGTCGAGAAGCTCCGCGAGATGCAGTGCTGGACCGAGCCGCAGGCCTGGGAGTCGCTGGTCAGGCCGTGGCACGTGGTGGGCCTGGCGGTCCGGCCCGAGCATCGCATGATCGGTCACACAGCGTTCCTGGTGACGACCCGACGACTGGCCGACGGCGTGACCCCGCCCCGGCCGCAGCGCAGACCGACCAGTCGCTGAGGGCGTTCGGCCGAGGGGTGTGAACCGCCCGATTACGGGAACCAGACAACGCGATGGCGTCAAGGTGCCGTCCGCGTGAGTGACGGATCACCGATTCGCCTCACCGCCGTGGGCGACGCTTACGGGTACCGTATGGAAACGGAACACGGAGGGAGGATGCCGTGAACCCCTACGACGACGGTCCCGGCACTCACCAGCCAGGCGACGGCGGGGCCCTGACCCCGGCGGAGGCGGCGGCCCAGATCCGCTACCTCGAAGAAGAAGTCGCGATGCTGCGGCGCAAGCTGACCGAGTCCCCCCGACATGCGCGTCTGCTCGAGCAGCGGCTGGCCGAGTCCGCCAGCCGGCTCTCCCAGCTCAGTGCGCGCAACGAGAAGCTCACCGAGACACTCAAGGAAGCGCGCAGCCAGCTGGTCGCGCTCCGCGAGGAGGTGGACCGCCTCGCCCAGCCACCCAGCGGGTACGGCGTCTACCTCACCTCCTACGAGGACAGCACGGTCGACGTGTTCACCTCCGGTCGCCGCATGCGTGTGGCGGTCTCCCCGGCGGTGGAGATCGACACCCTGCGCAGCGGGCAGTCCGTGCGGCTGAACGAGGCGTTGACCGTCGTCGAGGCGGGTGACTGGGAGAAGATCGGCGAGGTCTGCGGGCTGCGCGAGGTCCTCTCCGAGCCCACCGACTCCATGGCGGGCCGCGGCCTCGTCGTCGGTCACGCGGACGAGGAGCGGGTGGTCTGGCTCGCCGCCCCGCTGTTCGACGTGGAGTCCCCGGACTTCGTGGCGCTCAAGCCGGGCGACTCGCTGCTCGTGGACACCAAGGCCGGCTACGCCTACGAGCGGGTCCCGAAGGCCGAGGTCGAGGACCTCGTGCTCGAGGAGGTCCCGGACGTCGGCTACGAGGACATCGGCGGTCTGTTCCGGCAGATCGAGCAGATCCGCGATGCGGTGGAGCTGCCCTTCCTGCACGCCGAGCTGTTCACCGAGTACGAGCTCCGGCCGCCCAAGGGCGTCCTGCTCTACGGTCCGCCCGGTTGTGGGAAGACCCTGATCGCGAAGGCGGTCGCCAACTCGCTGGCCAAGAAGATCGCGGCCCAGCGTGGCGACGACCCCAACGAGGGTCGGGCGTTCTTCCTCAACATCAAGGGTCCCGAGCTGCTCAACAAGTTCGTGGGCGAGACCGAGCGGCACATCCGGTTGATCTTCCAGCGGGCTCGGGAGAAGGCGTCGGCCGGCACCCCGGTCATCGTCTTCTTCGACGAGATGGACTCGATCTTCCGGACGCGCGGCTCGGGTGTGTCCTCGGACGTCGAGACGACGATCGTGCCCCAGCTCCTCGCCGAGATCGACGGCGTCGAGGGCCTGGAGAACGTCATCGTCATCGGCGCCTCGAACCGCGAGGACATGATCGACCCCGCGATCCTGCGGCCCGGCCGACTCGACGTGAAGATCAAGATCGAGCGTCCGGACGCCGAGGCGGCCCAGGACATCTTCTCGAAGTACATCACCGACACGCTGCCCATCAGCGAGGACGACCTCGCCGAGTTCGCGGGCAACCGCAAGGCGTGCGTCGATGCGCTGATCCAGCGGATCGTCGAGCGGATGTACGACGAGTCGGAGGAGAACAGGTTCCTCGAGGTCACCTACGCCAACGGTGACAAGGAGACCTTGTACTTCAAGGACTTCAACTCCGGCGCGATGATCCAGAACATCGTCGACCGCGGGAAGAAGTCGGCGATCAAGGCGGTCCTGGAGACCGGGCAGAAGGGCCTGCGGGTCCAGCACCTGCTCGACGCGATCGTGGACGAGTTCGCGGAGAACGAGGACCTGCCCAACACCACCAACCCGGACGACTGGGCGCGGATCTCCGGCAAGAAGGGCGAGCGGATCGTGTACATCCGCACGCTCGTCACCGGCAAGAACGACGCCACGGGCCGCGCGATCGACACCGCGTCGAACACCGGCCAGTACCTGTAGTCCACGCACGACGAGGCCCCGTCCGGTGTTCCGGGCGGGGCCTTCGTGCGCCCGCCGAGATGAACCTGGGTGCTGTTCTGGGACCCCGCCGTCGACACTGACGTTCCTCTCGGCCGATCCGTTCAAGACTCCGTCCGACGGGGGCCGCTAGCGTGCCGCGCATGGGTTTCCGCAGCTCCTCGACCGTGATCGAGATCGTGACCGCCGACCTGGGCAAGGCGCTGGCCTTCTACCGCGCGCTGGGCCTGGAGGTGCCCGAGGGTGCGGAGGGCGAGCCGCACGTGGAGGTGCCGCTGCCTGGCGGCAACCGGCTGGCCTTCGATCCCGAGAGCACCATCGCGAGCTTCGCCCCCGACTTCACGCCGCCGACGGGGGAGGGGCGGGTCGCGCTGGCCTTCGGCTTCGACACCCCGGCCGAGGTCGACGCCGCCCATGCCGCCCTGGTCGGAGCGGGTGCGCCGTCGGTCCACGAGCCCTTCGACGCCTTCTGGGGCCAGCGCTACGCCACCGTCACCGACCCCGACGGCACGCACGTCGACCTCTTCGCCGCCCTGACCTGACGCGTCGCGCACCGCGGTGATCATCAGGCCCTGACGCAGGGTTTCGCCTGATCATTCCTGCGTGAGGGCCTGATGATCAGCGGGGTGGGGGGCTCAGGGCCGAGGTGGGGACGCCGGCGAGGGCCTTGACCTCGCGGGCGAGATGCGGCTGGTCGGCGTATCCCGCCCGAGCCGCCACCTCGGCGGGGGCGAGACCCGGCAGAGGTCCTGGGTCAGGATCAGGTCGGGGTCCAGCTCGCGCAACGCCGCCCGGTCCAGCTCGTACATCGGCAGGCCCGCCCGCGCCCGCTCGCCCACCCAGTCGTCGATCTGCCGGGGGTCGAGCCCGGTGGGGATCGCGGTGTCCACGACGACCGGCACCCCGGGCGCGGGGCACTCGAAGGTGCGGGCGGCAAGGGACTCCCGCAGCCCCAGCGCCGAGACGATCTCCGTGGCGGCGGGCAGCAACGACGCGATCCGCATGCCCTCACGCTAGCCCTGTGAGTGGCGACAGTCGCCCCTCACAGCTCGGGCGGGCGCACCGGATGACCGCAGGCCGCGGATACGGCAGGCTGAGCCCGAACGCGGATCACCCAGGAGGCGACCATGGCCAACCACCCGCGGGCGGGTACCCCCGCCCGCCCCGAGGACCTCGTCGACGTGCCCGCGCTGCTCGCCGCGTACGCCGACGTGCACCCCGATCCGGCCGTCGCGGAGCAGCGGGTCGCGTTCGGGACGTCGGGGCACCGCGGGTCGGCGTTGTCGGCCACGTTCAACGACGACCACATCGCCGCGACCAGCCAGGCGATCGCCGAGTACCGCGCGCAGCAGGGCACGGACGGGCCGCTGTTCCTCGGCAAGGACACCCACGCGTTGTCCGACCCGGCCTGGGTCACCGCGGTCGAGGTGTTGGCGGCCAACGGGGTCCGGGTGCTCGTCGACAGCCGGGACGGCTGGACCCCCACCCCGGCCGTCTCGCACGCGATCCTCACCTACAACCACGGCCGCTCGGCGGGGCAGGCCGACGGGGTCGTCGTGACCCCGTCGCACAACCCGCCGCGAGACGGCGGGTTCAAGTACAACCCGCCCGACGGCGGTCCGGCGGGCACCGCCGCCACGGGCTGGATCGCCGACCGCGCCAACCAGCTGCTCGAGGCGGGGTTGCAGGGGGTGCGGCGCACGCCGCTGGAGCGTGCCGAGCGCGGCACCTACGACTTCCTCGACACCTACGTGAGCGACCTCGGCTCCGTCGTGGACCTCGACGCCGTCCGGTCCGCGGGCGTGGTGCTGGGTGCGGACCCGCTCGGCGGGGCCTCCGTGGACTACTGGGGCGCGATCGCGGAGCGGTACAAGCTGGACCTGACGGTGGTGAACCCGACCGTCGACCCGGCGTTCGCGTTCATGACGCTGGACTGGGACGGCAAGATCCGGATGGACTGCTCCTCGCCCTACGCGATGGCCTCGCTCGTCGCGGGCAAGGACCGGTTCACGATCTCCACCGGCAACGACGCGGACTCCGACCGGCACGGCATCGTCACGCGCGACGCCGGGCTGATGAACCCGAACCACTACCTCGCCGTCGCGATCGGGTACCTCTACGCGCACCGGTCCGGCTGGCCGGCCGGAGCCGCGGTGGGCAAGACCGCCGTCAGCTCGTCCATGATCGACCGGGTGGCCGCCGACCTGGGGCGGGAGCTGCTGGAGGTGCCGGTCGGGTTCAAGTGGTTCGTGCCCGGGCTGCGGGACGGGAGCATCGCGTTCGGCGGCGAGGAGAGCGCAGGCGCGTCCTTCCTGCGCACGGACGGCCGCCCCTGGTCCACCGACAAGGACGGCATCATCATGTGCCTGCTGGCCGGCGAGATCACCGCGGTGACGGGCCGGACGCCGTCGGAGCACTACGGCTCGCTGACCGAGCGGTTCGGGGCGCCCGCCTACGCGCGGACCGACGTGGCCTGCTCGCGCGAGGACAAGGCGAAGCTGGGCTCGCTGTCCGCCGACGACGTCTCCGCCACCGAGCTGGCGGGCGAGCCGATCACCGCGCGCCTCACCACGGCGCCGGGCAACGGCGAGAAGCTGGGTGGGCTCAAGGTCACCACGGAGAACGGCTGGTTCGCGGCCCGTCCGTCCGGTACGGAGGACGTCTACAAGGTCTATGCGGAGAGCTTCCTCGGCCCCGACCACCTGGCACGCATCCAGGCGGAGGCCCAGGAGGTCGTGAAGGGGGCGCTGTCGTGAGCAGCAAGAAGAAGCACGTCGGGCTGGGGATCGACATCGGGGGGTCGGGGATCAAGGGCGCCCCGGTCGACCTGGAGAAGGGCAAGCTGGCCGACGAGCGGCTCCGCATCCCCACCCCGCAGCCGTCGACGCCCGAGGCGGTCGCGGAGGTCGTGAAGGAGATCCTCGACCACTTCGGCTGGAAGGAGCCCTTCGGCTGCACCTTCCCCGCGGTGGTCCAGCACGGCGTCACGCAGACCGCGGCCAACGTGGACAAGTCCTGGATCGGCGCCGACGCCCACGACGTGATCAAGCACGTCACCGGACGCAAGGCACTCGTGGTCAACGACGCCGACGCCGCGGGCATGGCCGAGGTCGAGTTCGGCGCGGCCAAGGGCCACAAGGGGACCGTGCTCGTGTCCACCCTGGGCACCGGCATCGGGTCGGCACTGGTGATCGGCGGGCGGCTGGTCCCCAACACCGAGCTCGGGCACCTGGAGCTGGACGGGGCGGACGCCGAGACGCGCGCCGCGGACTCCGCCCGCGAGCGGGAGGAGCTGTCCTGGGAGGACTGGGGCGCCCGGCTCACCCGGTACTACCAGCACGTCGAGAACCTGCTCTGGCCGGACCTGATCGTGGTCGGCGGCGGGGTGAGCAAGAAGTTCTCCCGCTGGAGCCCCTACGTGAGCACCCGGACCGAGCTGGTGCCCGCGGAGCTGCTCAACGAGGCCGGGATCATCGGGGCGGCGCTGCTGGCGCACGAGTGAAGGGCTCCGCCTGCAGGGAGTAGAGCTCCGCGTACTCGCCTGCCCGGGCCATGAGCTCGTCGTGGGTGCCGAGCTCGTGGACCCGTCCGTCGCGCAGGACGACGATGCGGTCGGCGTCGCGCACGTTGGCGAGCCGGTGGGTCACCAGGACCGTCACCCGGTCCCGCCCACCGGCCCGCAGCGCGCCGAACACGGCCTTCTCGGCGCGGGCGTCCATCGCCGAGGTCGGCTCGTCGGCGACGACGACGGGGGCGTCCCGGTAGAGCCCGCGGGCCACGCCGATCCGCTGCCACTGCCCGCCGGACAGGTCGCGGCCGCCCTGGAACTCCTTGGACAGCACCGTCTCCCGCCCGGGCAGCTCGGCCAGCACGGCGGTCGAGCCCGAGCGGTCCACGGCGCCGTCGAACCTCGTGCCGTCCGGGTCGGCGTGCTCCAGCCTGCCGATGCGCACGTTGTTCTCGAACGTCATCGGCCACCGCAACGGCTCCTGCCGGACGACGGCGATGCGGCCGTGCAGGGCGGCGTCGTCGACCGCCGAGGTGGGCACGCCGTCCCAGCGCACCTCCCCCGCCGTCGGCAGGGTGAGGCCGGTGAGCAGGGTGGCGAGGGTCGTCTTGCCGGAGCCGTTCTCCCCCACCAGCGCGACCACCTCGCCGCGGCGCAGGGTGAGGCTGACGTCGTGGAGGGCGTCGGCGTCCGCGCCCGGGTAGCGGAAGGAGACGCGGTCCAGCTCGATGGTGTCCGGGTCGCCGGGGAGGTCGTGGGAGCCCGGCGGCCGGGACCGCTCGGCGATCTCGGTGACGCAGGTGCGCAGCAGGTCGAGGTGGACGCCGACCTCGAACAGCCCGTTCACGGCGTAGACGCTCCCCACGATCGCGTTGCCCGCCCGCTGCATCGCGACGACCGCGGTCCCGGCCAGCGCCAACGGCAGCCAGCCCGCCCAGGCCAGCAGGACGAGCACGCCGAAGGCCAGACCCGTCGCGATCCCGGAGAGCGCGCGCCCGCTCGTCGCGAGCCGGTTCTGGCGGTGCTCCAGCCGGATCGCGCCCTCCATGATCTCGTGGGTGTTGCGGCGGTGCTCGTGGAGCAACGCGTCCTGCGTGGTGAAGGCCCGGACCTCGGCGGCGGCGTCCCGGCCGCTGATCAGGTCGCCGGTGACCGACCGGCGCCTGCTCGCGGAGTTGAGCTCCACCATCGACGCCATGGCCGCCTGGCGGGTCCGCACGCTGGCCCAGGCCTGGGGCACGCCGGTGAGCAGGACCAGTGGGGCGAGGAGCGGATGCAGCAGGCCCGCCGCGACCACCGCGGCGACCAACGTGACCAGGGACGACAGCAGGCTGCCGAGCATGTCGACGCCGATCCGGACCCGGATGATCGCGCCGTGGGCGTTGCGCTGCACCAGCTCCGCGAAGTCGGGGTCGTCGAAGGCGACCAGGTCCACGCGCACCAGCCCGGAGTACAGCTCGTCCTCGGCGGCCCGCTCGATCCGCGGCGAGAGCTCGGCCT
>NZ_JACBXB010000329.1 GCF_013870575.1 Pseudonocardia pini | reverse complement strand
CGGGCGTTCGGGTACGCGGCCGACCGGGTCCGGTCGGTCGAGGGCGTGGCGCGTGACGGGTCGGCCGTGCGGGCCGACCGGATGCCGACGGACGACACCGTGGTCACCGCCGTCGAGATCGGGCTCGTGCCGCTGCCCGAGGTCTGGGGCGGCACCCTCACCCTCGCGATCGATCCCGCCCTCCCCGCCGCCTTCGCCGCCGCCGTCGCGGACCTGCCTGCGGAGATCTCGGCCTCGCTCAGCCTGGTCCCGCTGCCGGACGTCCCGGCGCTCCCGCCCCATCTGCGCGGGACGCACCTGGCCCAGGTCCGGGTCGTCGGCACCCACGAGCACCCGCTCGACGACCTGCGGACGATCGGCGAGGTCACCGCCGAGGACCTCCGCCGGATGCCCTACGCCGAGGCGCACACGATCCACTCCGACCCCACGGACCCGCACGCCTACGCAGGCGAGGCGCGGTTCCTGCGCACCGCCTCGCCCGCCCTCGACGGCGTGGTCGCCGCGACCGGGCCCGCGGCCGAGGTGCCGAGCGTGGTCGAGGTCCGTCCGCTGGGCGGAGCACTCGCCGGCCCGACCGTCGCGGACACGCGGACCGATGCCGCGTTCGTGCTCAGGGCGGTCACGGCCCTCGACCCGGTCACCGAGCCGCAGGCGCGCGAGGCGCACGAGAAGCTGTTCGCCCCGTTCGCCGCAGAGGACCTCGGCCCGGCCAGGACCTTCTGCTACGGCCGCTGACCCGCCTCAGGGCCTGGTGATCAACACCCGCCGTGGTCAACAGGCCCTGAGGCAGGTTTCAGCACGCGAAATCCTGCGCCAAGGCCTGTTGATCACCCGCAGCGGTGATCAGCAGGCCCTCACGCGCCTCCGGTCGCTCGGAGCCGCGGGCTCAGCGCGGGGAGGTGGGGCGCTTGGCGGGGAGGCAGCAGTCCACCGCACAGGGGGCGCCGTCGACGGTGCACCCCGCGCTCGGGACCGCACCGAGTGCACGCGCCGGGGCGCCGGAGAGGTGCTCCGCCATCAGCTCCACGACCATGTCCGCGAACCGCGGGTCCGGGCCCGCGGTGGCGGCACGCGCGAAACCCATGCCCAGCTCCGCGGCCTTCTCGGCGGCCTCGTTGTCGAGGTCCCACACCACCTCGACGTGGTCCGACACGAACCCGATCGGCGACAGCACCACGGACTCGACGCCCTTGTCGTGCAACGCCTCCACGTGGTCCACGACGTCCGGCTCCAGCCACGGCACCTGCGGCGGGCCGGAACGGGACTGCCACACGACGTCGTAGTCGGCGAGGCCCACCTCCGCGGCCACCAGCCGCGCCGCCTCCGCGATCTGTCGGGAGTACCGGTGCCCACCCTCGGCGGGCACCCCGGCGGCGGCGTCGGCCGAGGTCGGGATGGAGTGGGCGGTGAAGACCACCCGGGCACCCTCGGAGAGCACGGCGCGGATCGCGTCCGCGTTGGCCTGCACGAACAGCGGGTGGTCGAAGAAGTGCCGCAGCTTCGTCAGTCGCGGCGCCGACTCCCCCACGGCGGCCCGGGCGCGGGCGATGTCGTCGTCGTACTGCCGGCACGCGGAGAAGCCCCCGTACGCGCTGGTGGCGAACACCAGCGCGTCCCGGACGCCGTCGCGGGTCATCTCGGCGAGGGTGTCCTCGACGAGGGGGTGCCAGTTCCGGTTGCCGAAGTAGACCGGCAGATCGGTCCGCGACCGCACCGCCTCGATCAGCTCGCGGTTGCGCGCGTTGATCGGGGAGACGCCGCCGAAGTGCCGGTAGTGCTCCTCGACGGCGTCGAGCCGTTCCGGCGGGACGCCCCGCCCGCGCACCACGTTCTCGAGGAACGGGCGCACCTCGTCGAGCCCCTCGGGGCCGCCGAAGGAGAGGAACAGCAGGGCGTCATACGGCACGGCCTCATTCAACCGCGCCGACCGGGCGCCCGCGCGTCACACCCCGACGGCGTGGAACCCGCCGTCCGCCATGACCATCGAGCCGGTGGTGGTGGGCAGCCAGTCCGACAGCACCGCGCACACGGTCTTGGCGACGGGCACCGGGTCGGTGACGTCCCAGCCGAGCGGCGCGCGGGTGTCCCAGTTGTCCTCGAACGCCGAGAAGCCGGGGATCGACTTCGCGGCCATCGTCTTGACCGGTCCCGCGGCGACCAGGTTGACCCGGATCCCCTTGGGCCCCAGGTCACGCGCCAGGTAGCGGGTCACGGACTCCAACGTGGACTTCGCGACGCCCATCCAGTCGTACGCGGGCCACGCCTGCCGGTTGTCGAAGTCCATCCCGACGATCGACGCCCCCTCGCCGAGCAGCGGCAGCAGTGCCACCGACAGCGACTTGAAGGAGTACGCGCTGACCTGGATGGTCGTGGCGACGTCCTCCCACGGGGCGTTCAGGAACGCCCCCTCGCCGAGGCAGGAGGCGGGCGCGAAGCCGATCGAGTGCAGCACGCCGTCCAGCCGGGGTGAGTCCCCGAGGTGCGGGGTCACCCGCTCCACCAGCGAGTCCAGCTGCTCCTGGTCGCTCACGTCGAGCTCGACGACCGGCGCGGGCTTCGGCAGCCGCTGCGCGATCCGCTCGACCAGCCGCATCCGGCCGAACCCGGTGAGCACGACCTCCGCGCCCTGCTCCTGCGCGATCTTCGCCGCGTGAAACGCCAGCGACGCGTCCGTGATCACACCGGTGACCAGCAGCTTCTTACCCTCGAGCAGTCCCATCAGGACCCTTTCCTAGACGTCGGAGAGAGAGCCTAGTGGCCCATCGCCACGCCGCCGTCGACCTGCAGGATGGCTCCCGTGGTGTAGGCCGCGGAGTCCGAGGCGAGGTACGTCACCGCACCCGCGATCTCGGAGGCGAGGGCGAACCGGCCGAGCGGGATCTGCGAGAAGATCTCCTTCTGCCGCTCCTCCGAGAGCTTCGCCGTCATGTCCGTCTCGACGAACCCCGGCAGGACGACGTTCGCGGTGATCCCGCGGGAGCCCATCTCCCGGGCCAGCGAGCGCGCGAGGCCGATGAGCCCCGACTTGGAGGCGGCGTAGTTGACCTGCCCGGGCAGGCCGACGAAGGCCGTGACGGAGGAGATGAAGACCATCCGCCCGGACCGCGCCTTCAGCATGTTGCGCGACGCCCGCTTGGCCACCCGGTAGGCCGCCGTGAGGTTCGCGTCGATCACCGAGGTGAAGGAGTCCTCGCTCATCCGCATGAGCAGCCCGTCGTCCGTGATCCCCGCGTTCGACACGAGGACCTCGACCGGCCCGTGCTTCTCCTCGACCGTGGTGAACAACGCGTCCACGTCCTCGGTGCTGGTGACGTCGCACTGCACCGGGAACAGGCGGTCCGAGAGCCCCTCGGCGGTCCGGCGATACGTCACCGCCACCTGGTCGCCGAGATCCGCGAACGCCTCGGCGATCGCGAGCCCGATCCCCCTGTTTCCACCGGTCACCAGCACACTGCGTCCCACGCCCGTAACCTAGTACACGCGCCACCGCTCCGAGGAACAGTGTGAGCGGGAGTCCGCTAGGCGCCGACGTCCGCGCTCGTCCCGACCTCGACCCCCACCTCGACGCTCAGCAGGTCGACGACCGCCGCCGCCAGGGCCTCGTGGCCCGCCACGGTGGGGTGAGCCCGGTCCGCCTGCAGCTCCGTGCGCCGGTCGACGACGTCGAAGGTCGAGACGAACCGCACACGCGGCCGCCCCACGACCGCGGCGCGCTGCACCTCCTCCAGCCGACGGAGGTTCCGCCGCGAGTAGGGGAAGTAGTAGCGGCTGACCGGCGACGGCCCCACGAGGACGACCGCGGTGCCCTTCTCGGTCAGTTCGTCGAGCAGCCGGGACAGGTGCGATTCGTAGTCCGCGGCCGACATGTGGGTATAACCACCGAATGGCCGGATGAGCACATTCTTGAGGAACACCTTCGCGGCGGACTCCCTTTTCTGGGTGCGCGCCTTCTCCGGGTCCGCCGAGAAGTACGGACGCGGGTCGAGGCCGATGTCGCCGTGCCAGCCCTTCGGCGCGAACCGCTCGAGAGCACGCTCGAAGATCCGGTGGGGGTGGACGAACGCCTCGACGTTGCCGCTGCTCAGGATCACCAGATCCGGGCGGAACGCCTCGACCTTGGGCAGGTGGGCGAAGGCATGGTCGATGCGCGCCTTCGCCTTCGCCTTGAACAGCACGGCGTCGGCCTCGAGCGTCTTCGCGGCGATGCGCCCGACCGACTGATCGCGGACGCCGAGGCCCGACGCCAGGCTGCAGCCCAGCACGGCGATCCGCGGGCGAGCGGGAACTTCGAGCGTGGCATGGGTTGCTGCGGAACTGCGCATTCGCGGAACCGGACCGATCTCCCCGACAGAGATGGAACGAGTGTCGATCGTTACTCGCGCCCTGCGGGCCGATCGTTAGTGTGACGTGGATCTCTGCGCGGACGTCCGAGAATCATTTACCTCAGCGTCACGGAATGGCTGTCTCAGGGCAGCCGCCTGCCCAGCACCAGGCCCACTCCCACACCCACGACGAGCAGCAGCGCGCCGCCCGCCAGCCAGGGCCTGCTGGAGTCGACCCGGCGGATCTCGTAGCCGATCTGTTCGGAGAGGTCGGCGTAGACGCGGCGCAGCTCGTCCTCGGTGGCGGCGGTGAAGAACTGCCCACCGGACAGGTCCGCGATCTGCTGCATCGACGCGTCGTCGACGGCGACGCGCGTGCGGCCGCCCTCGATGTCGATCGTCCCGTACTCGGTGCCGAAGGAGATGGTGGAGACCGGGACCTTGCCCTCGGCCGCCTGCCGGGCCGCGGTGAACGCGCCGCGGGGCTCGTTCTCGCCGTCCGGACCGGGGACGGTCTGCTTGCCGTCGGACATCAGCACGATCCGGGCGGGCGGCGGGCCCTCCTCCCCCGTGCCCGCGGCCGCGACCGACTGCGAGAACGACTCGACCGACTGCATCGCCGCGAAGATCGCCTCGCCGGTGGCGGTGGACTCGGAGAGCTTCAGCCCGTCGACCGCGCGCTTCACCGCATTGCGGTCCGTGGTGGGCGAGACCAGCACGGCGGCCGTGCCCGCGAAGGACACCAGCCCGAGGTTGACGCCGGGGGTGAGCTGGTCGGCGAAGGACTTCGCGGCGGCCTGCGCGGCCGCGAGCCTGGTCGGCTCGACGTCCGTGGCCTGCATGGACAGCGAGACGTCCACGACCAGCACGACGGTGGCCCGGTTCCGCGGCACCCGGGCCTCGGCCTGCGGCCCGGCCAGCGCGACGGTGAGCACCGCCAGCGCCGCGATCAGCGCGACCGCGGGCACGTGCCGGTACCAGCCCGGACGTTTCGGCGCGACGGTCTCCAGCAGCTCGAGGTTCGTGAACCGCACGACGTCCCGCCGCCGCCTGCGCAGCAGCACGAGATAGCCGACGACCAAGGCCGCGACCACGAGGAGCCCCAGCAGCCACCAGGGCGACGCGAAGTTCATCCCGTGCTCACCGCGAGCCCACCCGCTTGCGCGCCAACGCGAACCGCACGATGTCGGACACCCAGTCCGAGTCCGTGCGCAGCCGCAGGTGCCCCGCGCCGCAGCGGCGCAGGGCGTCGGCGACCCGGTCCCGGTGCTCGGCGGCGGCCGCGGCGTACTCGCGGCGCAGCAGCGGCGTGGTCTCGATCTCGCGCTGCCGCCCGGTCTCCGGATCGGCGAGGACCACCGTGCCGACGTCGGGCAGGTCCAGCTCGCGGGGGTCGAGGACCTCGACGGCCAGCAGGTCGTGGCGCGCGGAGAGCCCCCGCAGCGAGCGCTCCCAGTCCGGCTCGCCCAGGAAGTCCGAGATCACGACCGCGAGCCCGCGCCTGCCGACCTCCGCCGGGTCGAGTCCGCGGTGGAGGGTG
>NZ_JACBXB010000328.1 GCF_013870575.1 Pseudonocardia pini | reverse complement strand
ATCCGGGCCCCGGCCGTCCGGGACACGACCAGCCGCGTCACGCAGCCCGCCCCGACCAACGCGTCCGCGACGGGACCGGGATCCACCGACACCAGCGTGAGGTCGCGGACCCGGCGCCGCAGCAAGGCCTCGCCGACGGCTGGGCTCACACCCTCCAGCGCGACCACCGCGCCGTCTCGCACGAGCGCGTCGAGGGCGTCGGCCAGCGCCGAGATCGTGGCCACGCCGGCGACGCTAGTGGCGCCGCGGGGCCGCGGCAATCGCTGCCGGGATCAGGTGCGAACGCGGATGTTCCCCAGCCGGGTCACACCCCGCACGATCACGTGCGGGTTGCCGCGCTCGAGACTCGGCCCGACCTTGTCGACGAGCTGGCCGACCGAGGTCCGGGCCTCGTCCACGTCCACGGTGGCGCCCTTCGGCAGCCGTATGTCGAGGTTGCCGACCATGATGTCGACGTCCACCGTGACGACCGGCGTGGTGAACCGCGCGGTGCGGAAGTCCAGGTGACCGTTGCCCATCCGCGAGCGCAGCACGATCCGGGCGGGCACCGTCCACTCGCCCTGCTTGCGCAGGTCCCCCGCGGTGGTGGTCAGCTCCAGCACCTCGCGGACGCGGACGGCGTCGGCGCCCGGCAGGTCCAGCAGCAGCCGGTTCAGGTCGGCGCGGGTGACCGCCACGGAGGCGGCCTCGGCGCGCTGCCCGTACTCGTCGACGGTCAGCCGACCCTCGGCGAAGTGCTGGGAGAGCAGCGTGGACACGCGCTCACGCTCGGCGTGCGACACGCGCAGGTCCTGTGGTGCGATCTCGTCCCCCATGCCCGGCAACGCTACGGCGCACGACCCGCCGTGGGATCCGGGCGATCCCGGAGAACGGGCCTCAGGGTTCCCCGCGCATCCGCCAGGCGTCGACGACCAGCTCCTCGAGCCGCTTCTCGTCGACGGCGTCGAGGCGCACCATGACGAACGGCAGCCCGTCGTAGCTCGGGGTGGTGAAGAACAGCTCGGGCTCGCCGAGCAGCAGGGCCTGCTTCTCGGCCTCGTCCCCCACGTAGAGCACGGCGACGTCGGTCCGGATGACCCGTCTGCCGCTGCTGCGGTCGGGGTAGGACCAGACGAAACCCTTCCCGTCGACGCGGAAGTCGAACCCGTCGCTGTCGATCTCCACGACGCCCGCCAGCGAGAGGGCCAGGCGCCGGACGTCGTCGGCGTCCGCCACGAGGGGGATGTTACGGGGGTGCGGTCCTGGTCACGATCGGCGGCGACCCGGGCACCGTCGGTGTCACCCTCGTGCCATGACCAGCGCCATCACGCAGACCGACGTGGCCCCGGCCGCTGCCGCGGGCACGTTCCGGATCGGCGAGGGGCCGGAGGTCCGACGCCTCGGCTTCGGCGCCATGCAGCTCACCGGGAAGGGCGTCTGGGGCCCGCCCGCCGACCCGAAGGCCGCCGTGGACGTCCTGCGCCGCGCCGTCGACCTCGGGGTGAACCTGGTCGACACCGCGGACGCCTACGGCCCCGGCTCGAACGAGGAGCTCATCCGCGAGGCCCTGCACCCGTACGACGGGATCGTCGTGGCCACCAAGGCCGGCCAGCTTCGTCCCGGGCCTGGGCGGTGGACGCCGTGCGGGCGCCCGGAGTACCTGCGCCAGCAGTGCGAGCTGTCGCTGCGCAGGCTGGACGTGGAGCGCATCGACCTGTTCCAGCTGCACCGCGTGGACCCGACCGTGCCCGCCGCGGACCAGTTCGGGCTGCTCGCCGAGCTGCAGGCCGAGGGCAAGATCGACCAGGTGGGCCTCTCCGAGGTGTCGGTGGAGACGCTCGTGCAGGCCGGCGGGATCGTGGAGGTCGCCACGGTGCAGAACCGGTACAACCTCGTCGACCGGACCAGCGACGACGTCCTGCGCTACTGCACCGAGAACGGCATCGGGTTCCTTCCCTGGCACCCGGTCGCCTCGGGCGGTCTCGCCGAGCCCGGTGGCGCCGTCGCGGAGATCGCGTGGGCGCACGGCGTCACCGCGCCGCAGGTCGCGCTCGCCTGGCTCCTGCAGCGCTCGTCGGTGATGCTGCCGATCCCCGGCACCTCCGACGTCGCGCACCTCGAGGACAACTGCCGGGCGGCCGAGCTGGAGCTCACGCTCCCGGACATCGGCGCGCTCGACGAGGGCCTCAAGCGCTTCTAGACACCTCGGCCTGGGCGGGCCGCCGCGCGGGCCCCTCCGCCCGCTCGGCGGTGTGGGTGATGTTGCGGACCATGCCGCCGAACACGATGCCGTGGAAGGGCGCCACGGACCACCAGTAGAGGTGGCCGCTGAGCCCGTGCGGCACGAACACCGCACGCTGGCTGTAGCGCGAGCCCGTGCCGTCGGGCGCCACCCGCATCTCCAGCCAGGCCAGCCCCGGGACCTTCATCTCGGCGCGCAGCCGCAGTAGCCTGCCCTCCTCGAGCTCCTCCACCCGCCACCAGTCCAGCGCGTCCCCGACGTGCAGCCGGTCCGGGTCGCGCCTGCCGCGGTTGAGCCCGACGCCGCCCACCAGCCGGTCCATCCAACCCCGCACCGACCAGGCCAGCGGGAACGAGTACCAGCCACGCTCGCCGCCGATCCCGGTGACGACCCGCCAGAGCTCCTCGGTGGACGCGGTGCACGGCTGCTCGCGGTCGTCGGTGTAGACCGTGCCGCCGGACCAGTCCGGGTCGCTGGGCAGCGGGTCGGACGGCACCCCCTCGACGGCCGCGCCGGACCAGTGCGTCTCCACCTCGCCCTCGCCGATCCGGGCCAGGGCAAGCTCGACGGCCCGCTCGTAGCCCAGGCACTCGCCGGGCACGTACTCCAGGATGTCGTTCTCGCGGCACACCACCTCGTGCACGAGCGACTCGATGAGCGGCGCGGCGATGCCCTTCGGCACCGGTGTGACCACGTTGACCCAGTGCGCGGACAGCCGCGGGGTGAGCACCGGCACGCTCACCACCCGCCGTCGGGGCAGCCTCGCGACGGCCGCGTACCGCTGCATCATGTCCAGGTAGGTGAGGACGTCCGGGCCGCCGATGTCGAAGGTGCGGTTCACCTCGGGCGGCAGCTCGGCCGCGGCGACCAGGTACCGCAGCACGTCCCGCACGGCGATCGGCTGGATCCGGTTGCGCACCCAGCGCGGAGTGAGCATGACCGGGAGCCGCTCGGTGAGGTACCGGAGCATCTCGAAGCTCGCCGACCCCGAGCCGAGGATGACGGCGGCCTGCAGCGCCGCCGTCGGGACGCCGCTGCGGAGCAGGATCTCCCCGACCTCCGCGCGGGAGGACAGATGCTCGGAGAGCGGGCCGTCCGGGTGCAGTCCGCCCAGGTAGACGATCCGCTTGACCCCCGCCTCGCGGGCCGCCTCGGCCACGATCAGGGCGGCCCTGCGGTCCAGGGCCGCGAACCCGGCGTCGGACAGGGAGTGCACGAGGAAGTAGACGACGTCGACGTCCCGGCAGGCCGCGCGCACGCTGTCCGGGTCGAGCAGGTCGCCCTTGACGATCTCCGCGTCCCGCGCCCACGGGACGTCCCGGAGCTTGAGGGGGTCACGGACCAGGCAACGGACCTCGCCCGAGCCGATCAGGCGCGGCGCGAGCCGCCCGCCGATGTAGCCGGTCGCGCCGGTGATCAGGTATCGCACGCCCCCGATCCTCCCGTCAGCCGGCCGGATCGGCACCTCGGCCGCTCAGCCTGCGGTACACGCGGATCCACCAGGACGGCACCCGGATCGAGTGCGCGACGTCCGGGTTGCCCTCGTGCGGGTCCACGGCGTTGATCGTCTGCGGGAGCGGCTCGTCGTCCCGGACGAAGGAGCGCACGGCCGCGCTCACCACGGCGAGCAGCGGTACGGCCAGCAGCGCGCCGGGGATCCCGCCGATCACCACGCCCGCCGCGACGGCGAGGACGACGGCCAGCGGGTGGAGCCGGACCGCGCGCCCGAGCAGCAGGGGCTGCAGCACGTGACCCTCCAGCTGCTGGACGCCGATCACCACCGCCAGGATGATCACGGCGGGGATCAGCCCGTTCGCGACCAGCGCGATCAGTACCGCGACGGCACCGGAGATCACCGCGCCGACGGTCGGGATGAAGGCGCCCAGGAAGACCAACGCGGCCAGCGGGACGACCAGCGGCACACCGACGGCCCAGAGCCCGATCCCGATGCCGATCGCGTCCACGAAGGCGACCAGCACCGTGGCCCGGGTGTAGCCGACGAGGGTGGCGAAGGCCCGGCGCCCGGCCACGTCCACCTTCTGCCGACGACGGCGGGGCGCGGCCTTGAGCAGGAAGGTCCAGATCTTCGAGCCGTCGTAGAGGAAGAAGATCAGCGTGAAGACGGTCAGGGCGATGCCGGCGCCGACCTCGGTGACGGTGGCGGCGGTGGTCAGCACCCCGGACGTCAGGCTCGCCTGGCTGTTGGTGATCGCCTGGCCGATCTGCGCGGGCAGGTTGCGCAGCTGCTCCGAGCTGAGGTTGAACGGCGGCGCGGCCAGGAACTGCTGGATGGCGGTGAGGCTGGAGGTCAGCTGGCGCTGCAGGTCGGGGAAGCCGCCGATGAACGTGTTCACCACGAACGACAGCAGGCCCCCGATCAGCGCGAAGCCACCGATGAGTGTGATCGCCACGGACAGCCCGCGGGGCACGCGGTTGCGCACGAGCGCGTGCACGACGGGTGCCATGAGCGCGGACACCAGCACGGAGATCGCCACCGGGACGACCACCACGCGCAGCTGGATGATCAGGAAGACCAGCAGGCCGAACGCCGCGGCGATGATCAGTGCGCGGGCGCAGACCTCGGAGAGCACCCGCAGCGGGGTGGGGATCGCGGAGGCGGCCCGACGCAGCCGGGCGGTCTCCTCGGGATCGGGCGCCGGGTCCGCCCGGGGCGGCGGGGCATGGTGCGCACCCTGCTCCGGGACGGCGGGCACGGGCGCCCGCTCGGGGCCGGGCTCGGCGGGCCCGGGGATGTCGCTCACTCCGCGAACGGTAATCCGTGGACCGGGACTCGGCTGAGCGGTGCGGCGGCGCTGCTCCGTTGCGGTGAGCACGGGCGCCGGCTGTCGCCGAGGTGGAGCAGCGATGTCACTCAGCGTCGAATCACACTCGTGTAGTTGACCATCGCCAGGAGTTCGGCTGGATCACCTGAGTGAGAGTCGGATTACTCTCCGTCAGATTCAGTGATCATGGGTTGTTGCGGGCGACAGTAACGAGCCGCTTCCGGATCGCCGGCCCGAACACGCCGGGCGCTGTGGATCGGACCCGAAAGGGTGTCCGGAGGATCGCCGTGACACGCCCGTGACCTGGGCGGGATGGTGTGTTCCGAGGCCGCCGGTGATCGACTCCGGGCTGCCTGCGGACGATCACCGGAGGTCGTCGGTCCTGAACGGGTGAGGGGTCGGCGTCGATGCAGGTCGAGGAGCCCCGGGAGCGGGGTCCACGGGCTGCGACCCTCCTCGGGGACGTGACCGAGCGTCCCGAAAGTGGACACGCCGTGTGCACAGAGCGACATCATGATCACTTCGGTGCCGCTACACCACCCGAACGAATGGAACCAGCCGAAAAAGCCGTAACAAGCCCTCCCGACCCGTTTCCCCGAGCAGGTGACCCCGTTGTGGGTGGTGTGTGCGGCCGAACGGCCCTGTGGGGACAGGGCCGATGGCACCATCTCGCCGCACACGACGACGAGAGACGGAGGTGCGGGGCGTGACCGACAGGGAGCGAACCCTCGACGGGTCAGCGGGCAGGCGACGGGCGACGAAGGTGCGGGTACGAGGCGTCGAGGACACCGGCCCGTTCCCCGGGAGGCACGCGAGCCGCACCGAGATCGCGGCCGAGACCCCGATCTTCCACGCGCTGACCGTGGGCGGGTGGCG
>NZ_JACBXB010000327.1 GCF_013870575.1 Pseudonocardia pini | reverse complement strand
CCTGGTCGACGTCGCCCGCGCGGCGGATGTCCTCCATGACCGGGTGCCAGTACTGCTCCCGGAGCACCCCGGCGGGAACGCCGTAGTGCGCGGCAGCGGCGGTGTTGAGCCAGCAGCAGTGCAGGTCGGCGGATGCGAGCACGATCCGCGGCGCGGCGGGCAGCAGGTCCGCGCGCGGGAGGTCCGGCCAGAGGCCGTCCCGGAAGCCCGCGCCGACCAGTAGACCGTCCGCGGGCGGATCGGTGCGCAGCCGCTCGACCACGAGGGCGGCCGCGTCCCGGGCCGAGGCCGCGCCTGACAAGTCGAGCCTGCGGCGGGCGAGGGCCCACTGGTCGAAGTGCACGTGGTTGTCCCACAGCCCGGGCACCACCGTGCGACCCGCGAGATCGACGCCGGGCCCGGGGGAGTGCGGGCGGACCGTCGCGATCCGGCCGTCGGCGACCGTGAGGTCGACCATCCGCCCCTCGACCCGGGCGGCGCGCAGGACGGTCATGCGTGGCGCAGGCGCAGGAACCCGCCGAGCGCGACGGCCAGCACCAGGCCCATGACCAGCACCGCGACGCCGATCCCGGCCACCGGGGCGAGCAACGGGCAGAGCAGCAGCAGGACCGCCCCGCCCCCGACCAGCACCGGTGTGAGCGTGCCCTGCGGCCACACCAGCCTGCGCAGCAGCGAGATCACGATCAGGTAGAGCGCCACCGGGACCGCCACGGCGTAGCCCGCCACCAGTGGCGCCACGTGGGCGACGTGTTCGGCGACCTGGACCGAGACCTCCAGCCCCGCCCCGAGTGCGGCGACCGAGCCGAACACCAGGTAGTGGCCGTATCCCCAGGTCAGCGCCACGCGCAAGGACCGGAACCCGTGCTCGTCCCCGCCCAGGAAGTACACCCACCAGATGCCGAACATCAGCAGCAGCCCGCCGACACCGACCAGGATCAGCTGCAGCGACAGCCCGGCGCTCATCGCGGACTGGAAGGCGACGGTGGCCGCGAGGATCACCTCGCCGAGCACGATGATCGTGAACAGCCCGTACCGCTCGGCGATGTGCTCGGGGTGCCAGGTGGTCTGGCGGGAGCGCTCCGCCCACGGCGGGACCGCGACCTCGGCGAGCGCGAGCACCACGAAGCCGATGTAGTCGAAGGGGTGCGGCAGCAGCAGCCGCAGCAGCCACAGCACCTGTACCACGGCGATGCCGATCGCGTACCGCTGCGCGGTCCTGCGGCCCTCGGGATGCTCCCGGGCGGCGCGGAGCCACTGCACGACCATCGGGACCCGCATCACGGCGTAGCCGACGGTCACGCCGAGGAAGTCGTAGTCGTTCAGCGCCGCGGGCACGCCCGCGGCGAGGATCAGCACGCCTGCCATCTGCAGCAGCGTGAGCAGCCGGTACGGGACGTCGTCGGTGTCGTAGGCCGAGGCGAACCAGGTGAAGTTCATCCAGGCCCACCAGATGGCGAAGAACACCATCGCGAACCCGCCCACCGCCGCGACGGTGTGGTTCTCCTCGATCCCGTGTGCGAGCTGGACCGCGGCCTGCGCGATCGCCACCACGAAGCACAGGTCGAACAGCAGCTCCAGCGGGGTCGACGCCCGGTGTGACTCCTCCGGGTCCCGCCCGTCCATCCGCCGTCGCCACGGTGTCTGCAGTCCGGGTACCGCCACCTGCGTGCCTCCCTCGGTCGGAGCAGACCCTAACCAGTCGCTAGGGTTCGACCGGAAGTTCGACGGCGCCGGGCGTGGCGCGTTGCCCCCGGATGGTCGAGTTCCTACGCTGCGCCCCAGGTAGGGACAGCACCCGGAGGCGGAGCCCGCGCAGCGACCCTCCGGCAGGAGGCGGAGCTCGCGAAGCCGACCATCCGATGAGGAGCCGCATGGACGCATCACCCCCTGGGGACGGTCCGGGCCCCGACTATGACCCGACCGTCGAGGAGCCGGTGCAGCCGGGCAGGCACCGGGTCGGCGCGCCCGAGCCCGAACCGCTGACCGAGCACGGTCCGGCGCGCGTCATCGCCGTGGCCAACCAGAAGGGCGGCGTGGGCAAGACCACGTCCACCATCAACCTGGGCGCCGCGCTCGCCGAGTACGGCCGCAGGGTCCTGCTCGTCGACTTCGACCCGCAGGGCGCGCTGAGCGTCGGCCTGGGCGTGCAGCCGCACCAGCTCGACTCGACCGTCTACAACCTCCTGATGGAACGGGGGGTCGAGCCGGACGACGTCATCCTGGAGACCTCCGTGCCCGGCATGGACCTGCTGCCGAGCAACATCGACCTGTCCGCCGCCGAGGTCCAGCTGGTCACCGAGGTCGGCCGCGAGCAGGCCCTCGGCCGGGCGATCAAGCGCGTGCTGGACCGCTACGACGTGGTCCTCATCGACTGCCAGCCGAGCCTCGGCCTGCTCACGATCAACGCCCTGGCCTGCGCGGACAACGTCCTGATCCCGTTGGCCTGCGAGTTCTTCTCGCTGCGCGGGGTCGCCCTGCTGATGGACACGATCGACAAGGTCAAGGACCGGCTGAACCCGGACCTCGAGCTGATCGGCGTCCTCCCCACGATGTTCGACTCGCGGACCGTGCACACCCGCGAGGTGCACCAGCGGGTGCTGGAGGCCTTCGGCGACCTGGTGTTCGACGCCGTCATCAACCGCACGATCCGGTTCCCCGAGACGACCGTGGCGGGGGAGCCGATCACCACGTGGGCGCCCAACTCCAGCGGTGCCGCGGCGTACCGGATGCTGGCCCGCGAGGTCATCGCACGGTGACCCTGGCCGACGACACCACCCCCGAGGTCAGGGCGCGCTTCACGGTCCGCCTGCACAACTTCGAGGGCCCGTTCGACCTGCTCCTGCAGCTGATCGGCAAGCACCAGCTCGACGTCACCGAGATGGCGCTGCACAAGGTCACGGACGACTTCATCGCCCACCTGACCGCGCTCGGGGACGACGCGGACCTGGACGAGACCACCGAGTTCCTCGTGGTCGCGGCCACCCTGCTCGACCTCAAGGCCGCCCGGCTGCTGCCGAACGCCGAGGTCGAGGACGAGGAGGACCTCGCGCTGCTGGAGGCGCGGGACCTGCTGTTCGCCCGGCTGCTGCAGTACAAGGCGTACAAGCAGGTCGCGAGCCTGTTCGCCGAGCTGGAGAAGACCGCGCTGCGCCGGTTCCCGCGCTCGGTGGCCCTGGAGCCGCGGTTCGAGGGCCTGCTGCCCGAGGTGCTGCTCGGGATGGACGCGACCGCCTTCGCCGAGCTCGCCGCGAGCGTGTTCCGGCCGAAGCCGCCGCCGGTCGTCGGGGTGGACCACGTCCACCAGCACGACGTCTCGGTCCCCGCCCACATGGCGATCCTGCGCGAGCGGCTGGCCGAGCTGGGGGAGGCCACCTTCGCGGCGCTGACGGCGGACTGCGTGGCCCCCATCGAGGTCGTCGCCCGGTTCATGGCGGTCCTGGAGCTGTACCGGGAGCAGAGCATCGAGGTGGAGCAGCCCGAGGCGTTCGGGACGCTGACCGTACGCTGGGCACCCGGACCCACCGCGGCAGCCACCGAAGACGAGCCGGAGCATGACCGAGCCTGAGGAACCGACCGACCTCGACGCCCTCGAGGCGGCCTACGCCGAGCCCTCCGCCGTGGACGAGCCCGGCCTGCCCACCCTGCACACCGACGGCGAGCTGGCGGCGGCGCTGGAGGCGTTGCTCCTGGTCGTGGACATGCCGACGGACGAGGCGACCCTCGCGGGCGCCCTCGACCAGCCCGTCGGCCGGGTCGACCGGGCCCTGCGGCACCTGGCCGAGTCCTACCGCGAGCAGGGCCGGGGGATCGACCTGCGCCGGGTGGGCGAGGGCTGGCGGTTCTACACCCGGGACCTCTACGCGCCCTACGTCGAACGCTTCCTGCTCGACGGGCAGCGCGCCAAGCTCACGAGGGCCGCGCTGGAGACGCTCGCGGTCGTCGCCTACCGCCAGCCGGTCACCCGCGCGCGGGTCGCGGCGGTACGGGGTGTGAACTGCGACGGCGTGCTGCGTACGCTGCTCACGCGAGGTCTGGTGGAGGAGGCCGGTGTGGACGGGCCCACCCAGGGCACGCTGTTCCGCACCACCGAGCTCTTCCTGGAGCGGCTGGGGCTGTCCTCGCTGGAGGACCTGCCCCCGCTGGCGCCATTGCTGCCGGACATCGACGCGATCGACGAGCTGTAGGGACGACACGACATGAACCACCCCGCTCCCGAGGGAGTGCGGCTGCAGAAGGTGCTCGCCCAGGCGGGCGTGGCCTCCCGCCGCGCGGCCGAGGAGCTGATCGCCGCGGGCCGCGTCTCGGTCGACGGGAAGATCGTCCGCGAGATGGGCCGCCGGATCGACCCGGACACCGCCGTCGTGCACGTCGACGGCTCGCGCATCCAGCTCCGGGACGACCAGGTCTACCTCGCCCTGAACAAGCCGGAGGGGATGCTCTCCACGATGTCCGACGACCAGGGCAGGCTCTGCGTCGGCGACCTCGTGCTGCACCGCACCGAGCTGCTGAACAAGGCGGGCAGGCTGTTCCACGTCGGGCGGCTGGACCAGGACACCGAGGGCCTGCTGCTGATCACGAACGACGGCGAGCTGGGCCACCGGCTCATGCACCCCTCCTACGAGGTCGAGAAGACCTACGTGGCGGAGGTGCTGGGCCAGGTGCCGCGAGACGTCGGGAAGCGGCTGCGGGACGGGATCGAGCTCGAGGACGGGCCGGTCCGCGTGCACTCGTTCCGGGTCGTGGACTCGCTGCCCGGGCGGTCGATGGTCGAGGTCGTGATCCACGAGGGCCGCAAGCACGTCGTCCGGCGGCTGCTCGACGAGGTGGGCTACCCCGTCCAACGGCTGGTGCGCACCGCGATCGGCGAGGTCCGGCTCGGCGACCAGCGGCCCGGCAAGCTGCGGCCGCTGAACCAGAACGAGGTGGGCGCGCTCTACAAGGCGGTGGGGATGTAATGGCCGTCCGGGCGGTCCGCGGGGCGATCCAGGTGGACGACGACTCCCGCGAGGCGATCCTCGAGGGCAGCGCCGAGCTGGTCACCGCCGTGCTCAAGCGCAACGACCTGAGCAGCGACGACGTCATCTCGATCCTGTTCACCTCCACGCCGGACCTCACGGCGGAGTTCCCCGCGTACGCGGCCCGGCTGCTCGGGCTCACCGACGTCCCGCTGATGGGCGCCGTCGAGGTGGCGGTGCCGGGCTCGATGCCGCGGGTGCTGCGCCTGCTGGCCCACGTCGAGACCGACCTCGCCCGTGCCGAGCTGCGCCACGTCTACCTGCGCGGCGCCGCCGCCCTGCGCCGCGACCTCCCCAGCTGACCTGTGAGCGGCGATCACCGCCAGGGCGACGATCGCCACTCACGAGGGTGGTCGGGGCCGCGCGGAGGGCTCCGGGCACAATGGGGACGAGGCTCGCGCGGTGGTGGGGGCAGGGTCGTCGTCGCGTGAGGAGTGGGTCATGGTGCTGACGGGCGTCGTCGCGATGGACGGGCCCTCCGGCACCGGGAAGTCCACGGTCTCCCGGCGGCTCGCCCGCGAGCTCTCGGCCGCCTATCTCGACACCGGCGCGATGTACCGCGCCGCCACCCTGGCCTGCCTGCGGGCGGGCCTGTCCGCCGGGAGCCCGCCCGAGCGGCTGGCCGGCGTCGCCGTGACCGCGGACCTGGAGTCGGTCACCGACCCGGCCGCGCCGCGGATCCTGCTGGCGGGACAGGACGTCGAGGCGGAGATCCGGGACCAGCCCGTCACGCAGGCCGTCAGCGCGGTGTCGGCGGTGCCCGAGGTGCGGGCCGCGCTGGTCGCGCGGCAGCGGGCGCTGATCGACAAGGCCCTCGCCGGGGGCGGCGGGATCGTCGTCGAGGGGCGGGACATCGGCTCGGTCGTGGCGCCGGAGGCCG
>NZ_JACBXB010000326.1 GCF_013870575.1 Pseudonocardia pini | reverse complement strand
TTTCCCGGAGGAGCCACATGGCCCGCCGAGCCGCCGCCCCCGCCCCCGTACTGCAGGGCACCGAGCCGCAGCTCGCGGATGCCGAGCGCGGTGGCCAGGCGGAGCGGGGTGTTCCCGTCGTTCGAGTAGGCCACGAAGCCGTCGATGTCGTCGACGTCGACGCCCGCGTCCTCGGCGGCGGCGAGCACGGCCCGCAGGACCATCGCGAACTCGGTCTCCTGCGAGCCGCCGTACTTGAAGTAGTCGCTGGCCCCGATCCCGGCGACCGCGACCCGGCCGCGCAGGCTCATCCGGCGTACGACTTCAGCACGGACGGAGCGGCGTTCACCATCGTCGTCGGGTCGACGTAGACGTGCTGGGTCGCCGCGTGCATGTCCTGCACGCAGCGGGCCAGCGCGTTCGGGGTCCGGAGGCCCTTGCTGCCCGACCACGTGTACGCGAACTCCACGGCCTCGGCCCCGACCCGGGTGATGTGGGTGGAGGCCTGCCGCACCCGCATGTACTGCAGGTCGGAGACGGCGTCGCCGCGGTTCACCGTCTGCTGCGCGTCGTCGAACACCTCGAAGCACAGCGCCCGCGCCGCCCGGAACCTGGCCTCCATGGACGCGAACTCGTGCCGGAACAGCTGCTGCTCGATGATCGGCGGCACCCCCGGGCGGCCCTTGCCCGCCGACAGGATCCGGTGCAGCTCCTCGAAGGCCCGCTTCCCGATCCCCATCGCGACCGCGGCATGCCCGGCCGAGCCCATGATCTGCAGCCCGAGATGCTGGGTCGACTGACCGCGCACCGGGACCGCGCCGACCCGCTTGACCGTGAAGTCCCGCGGCACGAACTGCTCGGGGATCTCGTAGTCGTAGCTGCCGGTACCGCTCAGGCCGAACACGTCCCAGTTGCCGAGGAACTCCACCTTGTCCCGCGGCACCAGGAAGATCAGCTCGATCTCCCCGTTGGCCCCGGCGTTGGCGCCGCCGCCGATCCAGTGCGCGTGCCCGGTCCCGGACCCGAACTGGAAGCGGCCCTTGGCGGTGTACCCGCCGTCGGCCTCGGCGACCTTCCCCATCGGCCCGAACATCCCGGCGATGATGGACTTCTCCGAACCGAACAGGGTCTCGACGGCCGCGTCCGTGCAGTGCCCGCCCGCGAATCCGGTCACCGACATGTTCGCCATCAGGCTCCAGCCGATGGACCCGTCCGCAGCGCAGATCTCCTCGACCACGCCGAGCGCCTGGGTGATCTCCCCGTTCCCGCCGCCCAGCTCGGCGGGCAGCAGGACCCAGAAGAGCTCGGCGTCGGACAGCAGCTTGACGACGTCATCGGTCATGGTGCCGTTCTCGTGCACGGCGTCGGCGGCCTCGCGGATCCGCGGGGCGAGGGAACGGGCCCGCTCGACGGGATCGGCGATTCCCAGCGGGACAGGGCGTTCGGTGGTGGCGGTCATGATCGGACCCTCCTGCTACATGAACCGGCCGCCCGAGACCTCCAGGGCGGCTCCGGTGACGAAGGTGGACATGTCGGAGGCCAGGAAGACCGCGGCGTCGGCGATCTCGTGCGGTTCTCCGATGCGACCGAGTGGCACGTCGGTCAACCGGGCGGCGAGGTCCTCCGGGGCGAGCTGTTCGGCCATCGCCGTGCGCATGATCCCCGGCAGGATCGTGTTGACCCGGATGTCGCGCGGCGCCAGCTCCTTGGCCGCGGCCTTGGTGAGGCCGAGGATCGCGGCCTTGGCCGTGCTGTAGTTCGTCTGCCCCGCCAGCCCGGCCTTGCCGCCGATGCTGGAGATGTTGACGATCGACCCGCCGCCGGGGCCGATGTGGATGCCCGCGTACTTGCAGCCGAGCCAGCTGCCCTGGACATGGACGTCGATCAGGGCCCGGAACCCGGCGAGCGGCATGGTCGCCATCTCGCCGTTGCGCAGGATCCCGGCGTTGTTGACCCACACGGACAGGCCCTCGCGGGCCGCCTGCTCGGCGAGCGCGGCGACCGACAGCTCGTCGGTCACGTCGCAGGCCGTGGCGACGGCGGCCGTGAGCCCCTGGCCCGCGAGCTGCTCGACGGCGGCGTCGACCGCGTCCTTGTCCAGGTCCGCCAGGAACACCCGGGCGCCCTGCTGCAGGAACCCGCGGGCCATCGCGAAGCCCAGACCGCGAGCCGCCCCGGTGACGACGGCGGTGCGGCCGCTCAGCAGCTCCCCCATCAGTCGCTCGCCGGGAGCGGCTGGGCGGTCTTGACGACCAGCGGGACGGTGCCGTCGGCGAGCGTGCCCGCGCCGGCCTTGGTGACCAGCACCTCGACGGTCGGATCGGCCTCCGCGGTGTAGCGCTTGCCCACCTGGGTGCCGCCCGCCAGGGCGGCGGCGGGCTCGAGACCGGCCGGGGTCGCGGCGTGGTCGATCATCGGCTCGCCCCCGCAGGTCAGCGTGACCGTGCCCGCGCCGGGCCGGACGACGACCACCTCGGTGGCGCAGGTCTGGCTGCGCAGCCGCACCCCCGGCCGCAGCGCGGTCGGGGCACTCACGAGCCGCTCCGGACGGACTCGGACACGGTGATCGCGCCCTCGGGGCAGTTCTCCGCCGCGCTGCGCGCCTCGGCGGGATGGTCGCCGGGGTCGGCGTCGAGCAGGAACGGCCTGCCCTCGTCGTCGGCGTCGAACAGCTCGGGCGCGAGCATGTAGCAGCGCCCGTGGCCGGTGCACCGGTCGTGGTCGATGGTGATCCGTAGGGACACCGGAGTTCCTCCCACTCGGGGCTGGTCCGTCGTTGGTGCGGCCAGCGTGCGTCGGGGGTCGTTACCCGCTGCATTACGACCGCCGGAGTAACGCGCCCCATAACGAGGGCGTGAGTGTGATGGCCCGCAGACGAGCGCGAGGGAGCGTGGGGCGTGAAGGCACAGGCCGCGGTGGTGACCGGGCGGGACGAGCCCTGGCGGGTCGTGGAGATCGACGTCGCGCCGCCCGCGGCGGGCGAGGTCCTGGTGGAGTGGCACGCCGCCGGGCTGTGCCACTCCGACGAGCACTTCCGCAGCGGGGACCGGGTCGCCCCCGGTGCCGAGTCCGCGCTCTACCCGATGGTCGGCGGGCACGAGGCCGCGGGGATCGTGGCCGAGGTCGGGGCGGGAGTCACGACCGTGGCGCCCGGCGACCACGTCGTCGCGAGCTTCTCCCCGATCTGCGGCCGGTGCCGCTACTGCGCCTCCGGGCGGGGCGCACTGTGCAACGGCAACAAGGACTTCATGCTCCGCGGCCAGCTGGTCGACGGCGCCCACCGCCATCACCTCGACGGCGAGCCGCTCTACCTCATGGCCAAGCTGGGCACGTTCGCCGAGCGCACCGTGGTGGCCGAGCGGTCGGTGATCCCGATCCCGGAGGACGTCCCGTTCGCGGCGGCCGCGCTCGTGTCGTGCGGCGTCGCGACGGGGTGGGGATCGGCGGTGGAGCGGGCCGAGACCCGCCCCGGCGACGTCGTCGTGGTCGTCGGCTGCGGTGGGCTCGGGATCAGCGCGGTGCAGGGCGCCCGCAGCGTCGGCGCGCGCGAGATCGTCGCCGTCGATCCGCTGCCGCTGCGTCGTGACGGGGCGAAGTCCTTCGGCGCCACCCGCACCGCGGCCTCGGTCGACGAGGCCCGCGGCATCATCGCCGACCTCACCGACGGACAGGGCGCGGACCGCGTGATCCTCACCCCCAGCGTGGTGACCCCGGAGATCCTGCACGCGGGGTTGGACGTCACCGGCAAGGACGCGGTGCTCGTCGTCACGGGCATGGGGCCCTTCGGCGAGGCCCCGGTCCCGCTGGACATCGGGGCGTTCGCGCTGCTCAACAAGCAGATCCGCGGCTGTCTGTTCGGCGGGATGGACCCGCGGACCGCGACCCCGCGGCTGTTGGACCTCTACCGCGCGGGGGTGCTGGACATCGACTCGATGATCACCCGCTACCCGTTGTCGGACATCGGGACCGCGCTGGCCGACCAGCTCGAGGGCCGCAACCTGCGGGCGGTCCTGGAGTGCCACGGTGGCTGACCTGCCCGCCGTCCGCATCGTCGACGAGACGATGCGCGAGGGCATGCAGATCGAGGACGCCGCGATCCCGACCTCGGCCAAGGTCGCACTGCTCGACGCGCTGTCGTCCACCGGGCTGCGGAACCTGGTGGTCGGCTCGTTCGTGAGCCCGACGTGGGTGCCACAGATGGCGGAGGTCGAGGAGCTGCTGGCCCGCTTCACGCCCCGCCCCGGCGTCGAGTACTCGGCGCTGGTGCTCAACGAGAAGGGCGCCGAGCGGCGGGCGCGGTACGTCCCCCCGCTCACGGTCGACTCGCGCCCCCGCCTGACGGTGCACGCGTGCGACGTCTTCGTGCAGCGCAACACGAACCGCACGCAGGCACAGGAGATCGCCGGCTGGGCGAAGGTCGTGGCCGCGGCCCAGGAGGTGGGCGCCCGCACCGCGGCCGTCCGGCTGGGGGCGGCGTTCGGGTCCAACTGGACCGGCGACGTCGCCCTCGCCACCGGCGTCGCCCTGCTGGACCGCATGGTCCGCGCCTGGGAGGACGCAGGCATCGCCGTCGACACGGTGTGGCTCGGGGACCCGATGGGCTGGACCCATCCGCTGCGGATGGAGGCCTACGTCCGGGAGATCCTGCGACGCTGGCCCGGGGTCCGGACCCTGCACCTGCACCTGCACGACCAGCGCGGCGCCGCCCTGGTCTCCGCGTGGACGGCACTGCGGTCGCTGCCCGCGCACATGACACTGGTCGTCGACGCGGCGGTCGGCGGGATCGGGGGCTGCCCGTACTGCGGCAACGGCCGCGCCACCGGCATGATCCCCACCGAGGACCTGGTCGACCTGCTCGAGGAGGCCGGGATCGACACCGGGGTGGACCGCGACCAGCTCGTCGAGGTCGCGCTGCTCGCCGCCGAGATCGTCGGCAGGCCCCTGCACGGCAGGTTGCCGCTGGCGGGGCCGCGGCCGCGGGGTGACGCGCTCTACGCCATGGACATGCCGTTCGTCGAGACCGTCGAGCAGGCGGCGCACTTCCGCCTCGGGCCCGCGGCCTACGCGGGCGGCCGCTCGCCCTGGAAGACCCCGATCACCAGTGTCCAACGACGGGACGGCTGATGTCGGAGCTGCTGGTCGACAAGCGCGGGCACGCCGCCTGGCTGACCCTGAACCGCCCCGAGCGGCTCAACGCGCTGAACACGGGACTCAAGGCCGAGCTGGTCGCCGCGGCCGTGGACGTCACGCTCGATCCGGAGGTCTGGGTCGTCGTGCTCCGGGGAGCGGGCGGACGGGCCTTCTCGGTGGGCGGGGACCTGAAGGACATGCACGCCCGCGGTCGGGCCGCCACCCCGATGATCGAGGTGGAACGCAACGTGTACGAGGCCGTCCTGGAGATTCCGAAGCCGACGGTCGCGGTCGTCGACGGCTACGCCCTCGGTGGCGGCTGCGAGCTCGCGATGGCCTGCGACCTGCGCGTGGCCTCCGACGACGCCGTCTTCGGCATGCCCGAGTCCCACCGCGGGATGGGCGCGAACTTCGGCTCCGTGGTGCTGCCCAGGCTGATCCCCAGGGCGGTCGCCATGGAGATGCTCTACTTCGGCGACCGTGTCCCCGCCGACCGCGCCCGCGAGCTGGGCCTGGTCAACCGCGTGTGGCCCAAGGCCGAGCTGGACGAGCGCGTCGAGGAATGGGTCGCCGAGCTGCTCACCCGCGCCCCCCTCACCCTGCGGCGGTACAAGGAGATGGCGGGCAAGGGCTGGGAGATGCCGGTGCCCGCCCACCTGCGCCTGAACGCCGGCCCCAACCCCTACCTCTCCGAGGACCGCGCGGAGGGCGCCGCGGCGTTCGCCGAGAAGCGCCCCCCGCGCTGGCAGGGTCGCTGACGGCGTCTACCGACCCGTCACCGCCGCTCTTGGCG
>NZ_JACBXB010000325.1 GCF_013870575.1 Pseudonocardia pini | reverse complement strand
GTGCCGGTCCGTCGGCCCGGTGTCCGCACCCGTCGGCTCCGGGTCGGCCTCCGGCTCGTAGCTGACCAGCGCGAAGAGAGGTGCGGCGGTGGTGGTCATGGGTCGAGGGTCGGGGAGGGCGCGCAGCGGCGGAGCGGGTCGAGTTCGTTCGTTCCCACACCATCAGCCGCCCGACGGTTCTACGCTCCCGCAGTGCCCGAACCCCTCGATCGGCTGGTCACGAGCGCAGGCGCCGCACTGCTCCGGTTCCGGCGCCGGGCGGCGGCCGAACACGGCCTCTCCGCCACGGCCCTGGACGTCCTCACCGCCCTGACCGTCGACCCGCACGAGAGTGCCGTCCGTGCGGCAACACAGGCGCCCTCCCAACGCGACCTCGCGGGGCGGCTCGGGATCGCCCCCGCCACCCTCACCCCGGTGCTCGACGAGCTGGAGCGGGCGGGTGACCTTCGTCGCCACCGCGATCCGGTGGATCGGCGGGTCGTGCGGGTCCGGGCGACGGCGGCGGGAGTCGCACGGTGCCGCGTCGCGCAGGCGGCCGTGGATCGTGCGGTGCGGGGGGCGCTGCCCCGCGCGGGGGTGGACGACGAGGCCGTCCGGCGCTACCTCGCCGCGCTGCTCGAGTCGGTCCGTTCCTGAGCCCGGGTAGCGTGGCCGGGGTGCGCGGGCTGATCCTGGACTACGGCGGCGTGCTGACGGACGGCCCCGAGATGGCCGACCTGCCGCAGCGAGCGCGCTCGGCGGGCCTGCGCGTGGCCCTGCTGTCCGACGCCCACGCCGTGCCCGCGGAGTTCCGCGACCGGTTCGACGCCGTCGTCCTCGGTGCGGCGACCGGGGCCCGCAAGCCGGATCCCGAGGCGTTCCGGCGCACGGCGGCGCTGCTCGGCCTGGAGCCGGGGGACTGCGTGGTGGTGGACGACGTGCCGGTCAACGTCCGCGGTGCGGGCGCGGCGGGTGCGGTCGGCGTCCGGCACACCGATCCCGAGTCCACGCTGCGGGAGCTGGGCATCCTCTTCGACTGGTGACACGCGGACGGCGCCGCCCCGAGTGGGGCGGCGCCGTCGTGGACGTGGGGGTCAGGGCTGCGGCGGGGGCGGCGGCTGCTCGCCCTCCGGCGCGGGCGGCGGCGGAGCGGTGGTGTCACCCTCGCCCGTCCGCTGCTGCGCGAAGTCGACGCCCTTGTCGATGTGCTCGTCGTGCCCCGCGAACTTCTGCTTGGCCGCCTCTCCGGCCTTGTCGAGCCCCTGGTCGACCTTGTCGTCGTGCTGGCCGATCAGGTCTTTCGCCTTGTCGAGGAATCCCATGGACGAGAGGGTGGACCCCCCGGCCGCCGCGCGCACGTTGGACTCACCCGATCGGGCGAAGGCGTGCGTGCTCGCGGCGGAGATCGTCGACCGCCGTGACACCGATGAGCTGCAGGGTCCGGGTGATCTCGCCGGTGAGGATCTCCACCGCCTTGGCCACGCCGGCCTGGCCGCCCGCCATCAACCCGTACAGGTACGCCCGGCCGACCAGCGCGCCACGGGCGCCGAGCGCGAGGGCCGCGACGACGTCCGCGCCGTGCAGGATGCCGGTGTCGACGTAGACCTCCGCCCGGTCGCCGACGGCGTCGACGGTCGGCTCGACCAGCTCGATCGGCACCGGGGCGCGGTCCAGCTGGCGGCCGCCGTGGTTGGAGAGCAGCACCGCGTCGACGCCGGCGTCGACGACCCGGCGGGCGTCGTCGACGTTCTGCACGCCCTTGATCATCAGCTTGCCCGGCCAGGCGCCGCGCAACCACTCGACGTCGTCCATCGTGAGGGCGGGATCGAAGACCCGGTTGATCAGGTCGGCCACCGTGCCCTCGGTCGACTCGAGGGAGGCGAAGGTCAACGGCGAGGTGGTGAGCAGGTCGAACCACCAGTGCGGGTGCAGCGCGCCGTCGACGAACGTGCGCAGGGTCAGTGCGGGTGGGATGGTGAGTCCGTTGTGGACGTCGCGGCGGCGGTTGCCGCCCACCGGGGTGTCGACGGTCAGCATGAGGGTGTCGTAGCCCGCTGCGGCGGCGCGTTCGACGAGGTCCTTCGCGAAGGCGCGGTCGCGCCAGAGGTAGAGCTGAAACCAGCGGCGCGCGGCCGAGGGGACGTCCTCGATGGTCGTGGTGCCCATCGTCGAGAGCGTGTACGGGATGCCGGCCCGCGCCGCGACGGAGGCGACGGCGGGCTCGCCCGCGGTGCCCATCATGCGGGTGAACCCGGTGGGCGCGAACGCGAACGGCAACGCCGAGCGCAGGCCGAGCATGTCCCGGCCGAGGTCGACGGTGCTGACGTCCCGCAGCACGCTCGGGGTGAACTCGACCCGGTTCCAGGCCGCCCGGGCGCGGTTCAGCGACAGCTCGCCGTCCGCGGCACCGTCGGTGTAGTCGAAGACGGCGCGCGGGGTGCGGCGCCGGGCGATCTGCCGGAGGTCCTCGATCGACGCGGCCCGGCGCAGCCTGCGCTCGGTGGCGTCGCGGACGAACGGGGCCGGCTTGAGCAGCGGGAGCAGCTCACTGGGACGGGGCAACCGACGCTGGACCATGCGGCGAGGCTAACCCTCGGACCGGGCGCACGAAACGTGCTGTCAGCGCGGTACTGGCAGCACTGAGCGCACGCAGTCGGCGATCTTGCCGCGCTGAGAGCACGAAACGGGCGATCATGAACGGCGCCGGTGCAGCTCGTACGCCGCCACCGCCGCGGCGCTCGCCACGTTCAGGCTCTCGACGCCTGCGAAGAGCGGGATCGCGAGGACGTCGTCGAGCAGCGCGCGGACCCCTGCGGACAGCCCGTCCGTCTCGTTGCCCAGCACCAGGGCGACCCGCGGCGGGAGGTCGGCGGCGAGCAGGGACGACCCGCCCGCGTCGAGCCCGAAGACCCCGAAGCCCGCCTCCTTCAGCGCGACCAGGCCCTCCTCCGCCGTGCCGGACCGCAGCACCGGCGCCGAGAACGCCACCCCGGCCGACGCCTTGATCACCAGCGGGTCGATCGCGGGAACCCCGCGGCGGGGGAGCAGCACGCCGTCGAGCCCCGCGCCGGTGGCGGTCCGCAGGATCATCCCCACGTTCGACGGGTTCGTGACCCGGTCCAGCACGAGGACCGCGGCGGGGCGCCGGGCGCCGAGGTCGGAGAGGAACACCGACACCGGCGCCATCCGCGGCGCCACGACGTCCGCGAGCACCCCCTGGTCATGCCTGCCGTTGCCCGCCAGGACCTTCACCCGGTGCGCGCTGGCCCGCTGCACCGGGACGCCCCGGCGCTGGGCGGCCCGTTCGATCTCGCGCGCGGACTCGCCGCGGGTGCCCTCGGCCAGGATGACCTTGTCCACGGCCAGCGCGTCGTCGGCGAGCGCCTCCAGCACCGGCTTGCGGCCGTACACGGTGATGAACGCGTCCTTGGGCGAGACAGTCACGCCGAGAAGCGTCGCACGTAGGATCGCGTCCATGCCGCCCCGGCTCTCCGCGCTCGACGCGTCCTTCCTCTACCTGGAGCAGGCGACCACCCCGATGCACGTCGGTGGGGTGGCCGTCTTCAAGCGCGGGCCGGGCGGGCTCGACTACGAGAGTCTCGTCCAGCTCGTCGAGCAGCGGATCTCGCTGGTCCCGCGCTACCGGCAGAAGGTCCGCTACGTCCCGGGCAACCTCGCCCGGCCCGTGTGGATCGACGACCCGGACTTCGACGTGGCCTACCACGTCCGCCGCTCCGCGCTGCCCCGCCCGGGCACGGACGCCCAGCTCTGCGACCTCGTCGCCCGGCTGATGTCCCGCCCGCTCGACCACACCCGCCCGCTGTGGGAGATGTACCTGGTCGAGGGTCTGGAGGACGAGCGGGTCGCGGTCGTCACCAAGACCCACCAGGCCATGGTCGACGGGATCTCCGCGATCGACCTGTCCCAGGTGATCCTGGACGTCTCGGCCCAGGCGCGCCCGGGCGTCGAGGAGGTCTGGATGCCGCGTCCGGAGCCCAGCGACGCGCGGCTGGTCGCCGAGGCGATCGGGGAGGCCGTGTCCCGGCCCGGGGTGATCGTCGACAACGTCCGCGCCGCCACCGGGGACGCCGTGGCCACGGCCACCAAGGTCGCCGGGATGGCCACGAAGCTGTTCACCATGGCCCGCGCGGCCACCCGGCCTGCGCCCGGCACCCCGCTCAACGTCGACATCTCCACCCAGCGCCGCTACGCGATCGCGCGCTCGGACCTGGAGGCCTACCGCACCGTCCGCGCGGCGCACGGCTGCGCGGTCAACGACGTGGTGCTCTCGGTGGTCGCGGGCGCGCTGCGGAGCTGGCTGCTGTCCCGCGGCGAGCCGGTCACCTCGGGCTCGTCGGTCCGGGCGATGGTCCCCCTGTCGGTGCGCGGCGACGCGGACGTCCCCAGCTCGGCGGGCGGGCTCGGCAACCGGGTCTCGTCCTTCCTGGTGGACCTGCCGGTCGGCGAGCCCAGCCCGCTGGTCCGGCTGCACCACGTCACCCACGCGATGCGCGAGCACACCTCGACCGGCCAGAACGTCGGCGCGGACACCCTCGTCCGGATCGGCGGGTTCGCCCCGCCCACGCTGCACGCGCTCGGGGCGCGGGCGGCCAGCGGGATCTCGAAGCGGATCTTCAACCTCGTGGTGACGAACGTCCCCGGCCCACAGTTCCCCCTCTACGCTGCCGGAGCGCGCATGCTGGAGATGTTCCCCGTCGTGCCGCTCGCCAAGGGACAGGCGCTCGCCATCGGCCTGACGAGCTACGACGGCGGGGTGTACTACGGGTTCAACGGCGACCGGGACGCGATGCCGGACGTCGAGGTGCTCGCGGGCATGGTGGACGAGGCGCTGGACGAGCTGGTGGCCGCGAGCCCGCAGGCCCGCAAGCACTGACTTCGGCCCACACACGAGGAGGATGCGGTGAGGATCTACCTCCCGGGGACCTGGCCGATGCTGCGCAAGCTGGTCAAGTCCGGGAAGTTCGAGCCCATCGGCGGGACGGCCTTCGCGCTGACCCCCCGGCTGCGCGAGTCGTACGTCGCCGGGGACGAGGAGGAGCTGGAGTACGCCGCGATGACCGAGGCCGCCCGGGCCTCGCTGCGGCTGCTGGCGGTGGAGCTCGGCCTCGGCGAGGACGTCGCGGCCCGGCGGGTGGTCATCGCCGCGGACCTCGACGACGTCACGCTGCGCCCCGATCTCGACGACGGCGCCGTCCGGATCACCGGTCCGGTCCCGATGTCCGCGATCGCCGCCGTGCACGTGGACGACGAGGAGGCCGCGCACGCCGTCCGCGAGGCCGCTGGGGTGATCGACAAGGCGGACCTCGGCGACATGGACGCGGAGTTCCTCGTGGGCGAGGCCGAGGACCACGAGCTGGCCTGGTACAGCCCGGAAGAGGTCTCGTTCCTGGTGGACCTCGGCGACCTCTAGGAACGAACGGCACTCTCGCTCAGTAGGTCTGAGCGAGAGTGCCGTTCGCTCAGTCCTGAAACCGGGGGGCGCGGTTGGCGAAGCTCGCCGACACCGCCTCGCGCTGGTTGTCGCTGCCGATCAACGCGCCGATCTCGGTCTGTTCCGCGGCCAGCTGCTCGGCGACCGGGACCCGCCCCGAGCTGTCCAGCAGCCGCTTGGCCGCCCGGACGGCGTGCGGGTTGAACCCGGCGATCTCCCGGGCGAGCTCCAGCGCGACCTTGCGGGGCTCCGGGTCCAGCCTGCTGGCCAGCCCGATCGCCACGGCCTCCTCGCCGCCGACCTTGCGCCCGGTGAACGTGAGCTCCTTCGCCCGCTCCCGGCCCACCAGCTCGGGCAGCACCTGGGTGCCGGTCATGTCCGGGATCAGGCCCCAGCGGATCTCGAAGACGGACAGCACGGCGTCCGGCGAGACGATCCGGATGTCCGCGCCGAGGGCGATCTGCAGCCCGCCGCCCAGCG
>NZ_JACBXB010000324.1 GCF_013870575.1 Pseudonocardia pini | reverse complement strand
GAGCCCCACTCCCGCCTGCGGAAGGCGATCGCCTCCCGGCTCACCCGGAGCAAGCAGGAGATCCCGCACTTCTACCTCAAGCGATCGGCGGCGGTCGACGAGCTGCTGGCGCTGCGCGCCCAGCTCAACACGCACTCGCCGGTGAGGATCTCGGTCAACGACCTGCTGATCCGGGCGGTCGCCGTGGCCCACCGGGCGGTGCCCGCGGCGAACGTCGTCTGGACCGACGACGCGCTGCGGCGCTTCGACGGCGTGGACGTCTCCGTCGCGGTCGCGGGCGAGCGCGGCCTGGTCACCCCGGTCGTGCGCGGGCTGGAGAACCGGTCGCTGAGCTCCATCTCGAGCGAGGTCAGGCGGCTGGTGGAGGCCGCGAACGCGGGCAGGCTCCAGCAGCGCGAGCTCGAGGGCGGCAGCATCACCGTGTCCAACCTCGGGATGTACGGGGTCGAGCAGTTCTCGGCGATCATCAACCCGCCGCAGTCCGCGATCCTCGCCGTCGGCGCGGGCACGCCGAGCGTGCGGGTCGTCGACGGCGAGGTCACCGTCGTCACGACCATCGACCTGGTGCTCTCGGTCGACCACCGGGCCATCGACGGCGCGCTCGCCGCCGAGTGGCTGGCCGCCTTCGTGGAGGCGGTCGAACAGCCGCTCCGGCTCGTCGTCTGACCGACCCACCCGCACCTCGAAGAGGAGAACGCCCGTGCCCCACGAGTTCGACGTCGTCATCCTGGGCGGTGGCAGCGGCGGGTACGCCTGCGCGCTGCGCGCCGCACAGCTCGGCCGGTCGGTGGCGCTCGTCGAGCGCGACCGGCTCGGCGGCACCTGCCTGCACCGCGGGTGCGTGCCCACGAAGGCGCTGCTGCACGCCGCGGAGCTCGCCGACGCCGCACGCCACGGCGCGGCACACGGCATCCGGTCGACCTTCGACGGCGTCGACATGGCCGGGGTGAACGCGTTCAAGGACAAGGTGGTCGGCCGCCTGCACAACGGACTGCGCGGTCTCGTCTCGGGAGCGGGCATCACCGTCGTCGAGGCGGAGGGGCGGCTGACCGGGCCGCGCACGGTGACCGCGGGCGACCGCGAGCTGGTCGGGCGCGACGTGGTCCTGGCGACCGGCTCGTACGCCCGGACCCTGCCCGGCGTCGACCTCGGCCCGCGGGTGCTGACGAGCGACCAGGCGCTGGCGATGACCGAGGTCCCGAAGCGGGCGGTCGTGATCGGCGGCAGCGTCATCGGCGTCGAGTTCGCGTCGGTCTGGCGCTCCTTCGGGGCCGAGGTCACGGTCGTCGAGGCGCTGCCGAGCCTGGTCCCACTCGAGGACGCGTCGCTGAGCACGCACCTGGAGCGGGCCTTCCGCAGGCGCGGCATCGCGTTCCGCACCGGCGCGCGGGTGGCGTCGGTCGTGGACAAGGGCGACCAGGCGGTCGTGGCCCTCGAGGGTGGCGACGAGCTGCCCGCCGACGTGGTCCTCGTCGCCGTGGGGCGCGGCCCCGCGACCGCCGGTCTCGGCTACGAGGAGCAGGGCGTCGCGCTGGACCGGGGGTGGGTGGTCGTGGACGACCGGCTCGCCACGACCGTCGAGGGCGTCCACGCCGTCGGCGACCTGGTCCCGGGTCTCCAGCTGGCGCACCGCGGGTTCGCCCACGGCGTCTTCGTCGCCGAGGAGATCGCCGGCCTGCAGCCCGAGCCCGTCGTCGACTCGTCGATCCCGCGGGTGACGTACTGCGAGCCGGAGCTCGCCTCGGTCGGCCTGACCGAGGCCCAGGCCCGCGAGACCTACGGCGACGTGCAGGTCTACGAGTACGACCTCGCCGGGAACGGGAGGAGCCAGATCCTGGACACCGCCGGCTTCGTCAAGCTGGTGCGAGAGCCCGCGGGCCCGATCGTGGGCGTGCACATGATCGGCACGCGCATGGGGGAGCAGGTGGGGGAGGCGGCGCTGATGGTCGGCTGGGAGGCACTCCCGGAGGACGTCGCGCGGTTCGTCCACGCCCACCCCACGCAGAACGAGGCGCTCGGGGAGGCGGCCCTGGCCCTGGCCGGGCGCCCGCTGCACGCCCACGGCTGAGCACCGCGGTTCGGCGCGCCCGGACTCACCGACGGCGCGTACCGCGCCGGGCGGAGCTCCTCCTCCTCGACGGGGCGGGCGCCGCGGGCCTCTCCCGGCGGGGGGTGCGTGAGCTGTTGACGGTGCGACCGCGGACGATCCCGATGAACTCCTCCATGAGCTCGGTGTTCTCCGCGTCCGGCCAGGCGAGCCCGACGCCCGACCCCGGCGCGTCGGTCAGCGGCCGGTAGGTGAGGTCCCGGCGGTGGTGGAGGCGGGCGAGGGACTGGGGGAGGACCAGCAGGCCGACGCCCGCGGCCACGAGCTCGACCGCCTCCTCCGTGGTCGCGGGGGCGTACGCGGCTGCGCGTCCGGGTCGGTCACCGGGCCAGGGGAGGGTGTCGTCCTGCGGGCGGAGGACGACCTCGTCGGCCAGGTCGGCGACCGCGGCCTCCTCGGTGGCGGTGACGACGTGGTCCTTCGGGACGACGGCCACGGTCGTCTCGGTGTAGAGCGGGATCGTGTGCAGTCCGGTGCGGTCGATCGGCAGCCGGACCACGGCGGCGTCGACCGCGCCGGTCCGGATCAGCTCCACCGCCTCGTCCGTGGCCGCCGCGACCAGCTCCAGGGGCACGCGGGGACGGCGCTCGGCCCACATCCGCACCCACTTGTCCGGCGTGACGCCCGGGACGTAGCCGAGCCGGAAGACTGCGGTCGGCTCGGTCATCTGCTCAGGCTAACGGCTCGATATCCTCGGCAGATGACGCGGCAGAGGTCGACCCAGACGATGAAGCCCGCGACGGCGGCGAAGAAGCTCGGCGTGCACCTCGACGCGACGCCCGCGGAGTTCCGGTCCGGGGTGGTCTCGCGAGACGAGCTCGACGCCCTGCAGGCCGACCCGCCCGAGTGGCTGCGCGAGCTGCGCCGCGACGGCCCGCACCCGCGCCAGGTCGTCGCGGACCGGCTCGGGGTGTCGATCTCCGGGTTGGCCCGTGCCGAGATCACCGAGCCGCTGACCACCGCCCAGATCGCGGCGTTGAAGGAGGAGCAGCCGGAGTGGCTGCGCCGCGAGCGCACCACCCGGGCCGAGGCCCAGCGCGAGGAGGCCCGCCTGCGGGCCGCGCGGTCCGAGACGCGTCGGGACGGCCCCGTCAGGAGATGAGCGGGGAGCGCACCGCGATCCTCACGGCTCGTCGCGTGGGATCTGCAGGACCCGGGTCCGGCCGGGCTCGTCGGGGTCGTCGGTGATCTCGCGGCCGTCGAGCCAGCAGCCGATCACGTGGGCGAGCTCGCCAGGGTGGCTGAAGTTCATCGCGTGCGCCGCACCCTCGATCACCGCGATCGTGACGTGCGGCGGTGCGAGCCTGCCGATCTCCCGCACCCGCCACAGCGGCGGCATGAGCGGGTCACGGGAGCCGATCACGGCGAGCGTGGGCACGGACGTCCGGAGGATCCGTTCGAGGGAGGGGAACCGGGTGAGCTCGCCGAAGAGCTGCAGGGCGTTCAGGGGACCGAACCGCAGGTAGTCGGGCAGCACGACGCGGGCCATGCGCGGGTCCTCGCGCCCCGCGTCGCGCACGAGCTGGCCGATCGCCCGCGGCAGCGGCTGGTTGTACATGCCCCCCGCCGGTGAGGCGAGCACGATGCCCGCCACGCGGTCCGCGGCGCTGTGCGCGACCTCCAGACACACCGGACCCCCCATCGAGTTGCCGACCAGCACCACGCGGTCGAGCCCGAGCGCGTCGAGGACGTCGAGGAGCGACCAGGCCAGCGACGAGATCCCGAGGACGTGACCCCAGCCCGCGCTGTGCCCGTACCCGGGGAGGTCGGGGACCAGGGTCGTCGCCCGGTGGGCGAGCGCCGCGGCGGTCGGGAGCAGGTAGCCGCCGGAGACCGCGAACCCGTGGACGTGCACATGGGGCACCGAACCGGGGACCTCGGGGCCGAGCCGGACGAAGACCGGCCTGCCCCGGACCTCGGCGCGGAGGATCTCCCAGCCCGCGTCGGGCACCGTCGGAGTCTGGCAGGCGGGGGCGTCGGTGGCCAGGCTCCGACGGCCGTGCCCCGACACCCCGGCCGCGCGGAGCCACCCGGTGAGGGTGAGGGCGGCCCGCCGCTGCTGCCGCACCATCGGGAACCGTGGACCTGCGAACCCGCATAGCGGCTCAGAGGGGCCGGGTGCAGGACGAGCTGACCGAGCTGGTGGCGATCCGGTCGGTCGCGGACCCGCGCCTGGCCCCGCCGCAGGAGTGCAGGCGCGCTGCGGAGTGGGTGTCCCGGGCGTTCGCCGGGGTCGGGTTCGACGACGTGCGGACGGCCGTCACCCCCGACGGCAGCGACGCGGTCGTCGGCTCCCGGTCGTGCGGGGTGCCCGGCGTACCGACGGTCCTGCTCTACGCCCACTACGACGTGCAACCCGCGCTCGACGAAGCGGCCTGGCACACCCCGCCGTTCGAACTGACGGAGGTCGGCGACCGCTGGTACGGCCGCGGTGCGGCCGACTGCAAGGGGAACATCCTCATGCACCTGACCGCGCTGCGCGCCCTCGGGGACGAGGTCCCGGTCGATCTCAAGCTCGTCGTCGAGGGGTCCGAGGAGCAGGGCACCGGCGGGCTCGAGGCCTTCGTCGGGCGGCATCCCGACCTGCTTCGGGCGGACGTGGTCCTCCTGGCCGACACGGGGAACGCGGCGGTCGGCAGGCCCGCCGTCACCGCGAGCCTGCGCGGGCTCGTCGACCTCGTCGTCACCGTGGAGACGCTCACCTCCGCCCGGCACTCCGGCATCGTCGGCGGCCCCGCTCCGGACGCCCTCGCCGCGCTCATCGCGATGCTCGCCACCCTGCGCGACCGGCACGGGAACACGACGGTGCGGGACCTGCCCGACGCGCAGGCCTGGGCGGGTGCGCCCTACCCTCCGGAGCGGTTCCGTCGGGACGCGGGCGTGCTGCGGGGCGTGTCCCTGCTCGGCGACGCGCCGGTCGCCGACATGGTCTGGGCCCGGTCGGCGCTGACGGTGCTGGGGATCGACTGCCCGCCCGTCGTCGGGTCGGCCTCGGCCGTCGTCCCGCACGTCCGGGCCCGGCTCAACCTGCGCATTCCCCCCGGGGTCGAGCCGGACCAGGCCGGGGCGGCACTCGCCCGGCACCTGCTCGAGGTGGCGCCGTGGCGCGTGAAGGTCGGGATCGAGATCGGCTCGACCGCCCGTCCCTTCCGGACGGACACCGACGGGCCCGCCCACGCGGCCATGGCCGAGGCGATGCGGACCGCCTACGGGCGCCCGATGTGTGAGCTGGGCCAGGGTGGGTCCATCCCGCTCTGCAGCGTCCTGGCGACGACGTACCCGGAGGCCGAGGTGCTGCTCATCGGGGTGGAGGAGCCGGAGTCCCTGATCCACGCGCCGAACGAGAGCGTCTCGCCCCGGGAGATCGCGGACATGGCGCTCACGGAGGCGCTGTTCCTGCAGAACCTCGCCCGGTCCGGGACGCGATGACCTACTCGGTGCTGGCCCGCGACCCGGACACCGGCGACCTCGGCGTCGCGGTCCAGTCGAAGTTCCCCGGTGTGCGCGGCCTCGTGCCGTACGGGGAGGCGGAGACGGGAGTGGTCGCCACACAGGCGTTCGGGAACCCGCGGCACGGGTCCGTCGGCCTGACGCTGCTGCGCTGCGGGGCGCCGCCGCAGCGGGCGATCGAGATCCTGCTCGACCGCGACCAGGAGGCGGACAGGCGCCAGGTCGGCCTGGTCGACGGCTCGGGTCGGGTGGCCGCCTACACCGGGTCGGAGCTGCACTCCTGGGACGGGTGGTCGGGGAGCGCGACGGGGGACGGCTGTGTCGCGCTCGGCAACGGGTTGGCGAGCGCGGACGTGGTGCGCGAGATGGTCCGCACCGTCCGCGACGCCA
>NZ_JACBXB010000323.1 GCF_013870575.1 Pseudonocardia pini | reverse complement strand
CTTCCGGACGGCGTCGAGGACCGCCGTGCCGGTCCCGCCCGGGTAGACGGGGGCGAGCCGCCAGTGCGGCCCGGCGAGCGGCAGTTCCTCGAGCAGCGTGTGGCGGTCCGCGAAGCCCAGTGGGCAGGTGTCGCGGCCGTCGAGGAACAGCAGGTCGCCGATCCACAGCTCGCCCGCCCCGGTGAGCTCCGCGTCGAGCAGCATGGCCGTGGCCCCGACCGACGGGCCGAGGCCCTCCAGGGACCTGACGGTCAGCTCGTCGCCGTCCGCCGTGACGCGGGTGCGGCCGCCGTCGATCTCGACGAGCACCCGGCGGCCCCCGAAGCGCACCTGCAGCAGCCAGTCGCCGCCGGCCGGGAGCTCGCCGGGGACCCCGGTCATGAGGGCCGTGTCGTGGGGGAGGGGAGCGGTGTCGGTGCGGTCCGAGCGCTTGAGCAGCCACCCGTCCTTGCGGTCCCGGTTGCTCTTGACCAGCACGTACCGCCCGCGGGCCCGCTCGCCGTGCAGCCGGAAGGCGACCTCGCGGTCCGACCACTTCTCGGTCTCGTAGCGGCCGGAGTCCCAGATCGTCATCGTGCCGCCGCCGTACTCACCCCGCGGGATGTCCCCCGAGAACTCCAGGTACTCCATCGGGTGGTCCTCGGTGCGGACGGCGAGCCGAAGCGTCTCGGTGTCCACCGGGAGCCCCTTGGGCACGGCCCACGAGGCCAGCACGCCGTCGCGTTCGAGACGAAGGTCCCAATGCAGCGCCCTGGCGTGGTGCTCCTGGATCACGAACCGGTCGCCGACGCCCGTGACCTGCGGATCCTCGTCCGGGACGGGCTCGGGCGTGCGCTGCCGGTCGCGCTTGCGGCGGTACTCGTCGAGCGGCACCCGGCCAGCCTATTGGGTCGGGGCTTGCCGGCGACGATGATCGAATGTCAGCATAGGCTCACCTCACCGAAGGGCGACCTCATGTACGTGTGCCTCTGCTTCGCCGTCACGGACATCGAGCTGCGCGACCACATCGGCGAGGGCGCCCGGACCGTGGACCAGATCGGGGACGCGTGCGGGGCGGGCACCGGCTGCGGCACCTGCCTCGACCGGCTCGACGTGCTGCTGGCGGCCGAGCTCGCGCCGTCGGCGATCTCGGACCTGCCGCTCTCGGCCTGAGGGCAGCCTGCCCGATCGTCAGCCGGTCCTTGGTGGAACCGGTGTGGCCGGGGACACTAGCCTCACCGCCATGCGCGGGGACCCCGAGATCATCGCTTTGCTGAACGAGCAGCTCACCAGCGAGCTGACGGCGATCAACCAGTACTTCCTGCACGCGAAGATGCAGCAGAACTGGGGCCTCACCAAGCTCGCCGCGTACACCAGGAGCGAGTCCATCGACGAGATGCGGCACGCCGAGAAGATCACCGACCGGATCCTGTTCCTGGAGGGCCTGCCGAACTACCAGCGCCTGGGGACGCTGCGGATCGGCACCTCGGTGCGCGAGCAGCTGCAGTCCGACCTGGCCATCGAGCTGGAGGTCGTACAGCGGCTGCGGCCCGGGATCGCGATGTGTCGTTCGAAGGGCGACATGACGACGGCGAACCTGTTCGAGGAGATCCTCGCCGACGAGGAGCACCACATCGACTACATCGAGACGAACCTCGAGCTGATGGACCGGCTCGGCGAGCAGCTCTACCTGGCCCAGCTGGTGGACCAGCCGCCGACTCCGGGCTGACCGGCGCGGCTTGTCATCACGCCCGTCGGTCGGCGTCGTCCGTCGAGCCGATAATCCACGTTATGACAGTTACGACGATCCGGGGCCCCTACGCCTGGACCGTCACCACGAGCTTGCCCCGGGTGTGCTCGCGCTCCATGTGCTCGATCGCCGCGGCCACCTCCGCCAAGGCGACCGTCCGCTCGATCACCGGGCGCAGCGTGCCCGCCGCGGCGAGCGCGACCACCTCGGCCAGACCGTCCCCGGCCCGAGCCGTCGGGACGGCGACCCGGGGTCGGCCGCGCAGCCCGGCGAGCCTCCCCGCGATCATCAGGCCCATCGGACCCACGAGACTGCCGCCCTCGGAGATCCCGCCCCCGGACAGGACCAGCACCCCCTCGGGCGCGGTCCGGCGGAGGAGGTCTCGTAGCCGGTACCGGCCCGCGAGATCCACGACACTGTCATAACGTTCGGCCGGGAGTCCTGTGCGGGTCCGGTCGACGACGTGGGTGGCGCCGAGCGCCCGCGCCTGCTCCATGTTCCGTGCGCTGCAGACGGCGGTGACCTCCGCGCCCCATGCCGCGGCCAGCTGCACCGCGTAGGTCCCCACGCCACCCGAGGCGCCCACGATCAGGACCGACGAGCCCTCCCGCACCTCGGCGGACCGCAGCAGCAGGAGCGCCGTCGTGCCGGCGAGGGGCAGGGCCGCGGCCTGCTCGAAGGACAGGCTCGCGGGCTTGGGCACCAGGAGCGACTCCCCCACGCTCACGAGCTCGGCGAAGGCGCCGCCGCCGTCACCGACGTCGCCCAGGACGGCGTCGCCGACCGCGAACCGGGTCGCACCCGGGCCGAGCGCCTCGACGACCCCCGCCACGTCGTGACCGCCGACGGGGCTGCGCGGGCCGTGCCTGCCGAACACCGCGGGCGCGACCAGCCGGGCCAGGTACGGGTCGCCGCGCAGGATGTGCCAGTCCGCCGCGTTCACCGACGCGGCGTGTACCCGGACCAGGACCTCGCCCGGTCCCGGGACGGGATCGGGCACCTCGCTCAGTGCGAGCACCTCGGGGCCGCCGTACCGGTCCTGCCGGATCGCCTTCATGTCGCAGGACGTTAGGGCTCCGCGGAGAACGCGACATCAGGGACGAACCCTGAGATCGGGTCAGGCGACCAGGCGGTCCAGCATCGCCCGCAGCGGTGTGACGTCGCCCTCGGCCGCCGCCACCGAGGCGGCGACGTTCTCGGCGGGATCCAGTGCGTCCCAGCGGATCCGGTACCCGCGGTCCTCGGCGAGCTGCCCGAGGAGGGCCCGCTGGGCGCGGCCGTTGCCCTCTCGGAAGGGGTGCAGGTCGTTGACGCCGGCGAGCAGGTCCGCCAGCCCGGCGACCGTCCCGCGGCGGTCCCGCCCCCGCAGGTGCCCCTCGGCGGCCAGGCCGTCGAACAGCGTCGCGGCCCGGTGCTCGAGCTCCTCGGGCGGGCAGAACGCGCGACCCTTGCCGATCCGCACGGTGCGGAGCTGTCCGGCCCACGAGTAGACGTCCCCGAAGATGTGCCAGTGGAAGGCCTGCAGGTGCGGAAGGTCGTAGGCACCTGGGAGGGGTGAACGCTGCAGCGCGACCATGCGGGTCGCCGTGAACTCGGCCTCGGCGAGCGCCAGCGCGTCGGGATCGGCCAGACCGAGCCGGTTGCGGAGGACACCGCTGGCGAGGTCGAGATAGGGATCCCAGCTCAACGCCGGTAGTGCGCCCGCAACCGCGCGCAGGCCTCGTCCGCGTCGATCTCGCCCTCGGCCATCGCGGAGAGCACCGTGTGCCCGAACTCGCTCGGCTCGAGCCCCTCGGCCCGGACCGAGCCCAGCGCGATGGCGACCGCCTCGGCGCAGGTCGGCGGCGCGAGCGGCTTCTCGGTCAGCGGCACGTGCGGGAGCATACCGGACACCCTGCGTCAGGCGGGTGCGGCCGACTTCGACTGCTCGACGGCGAGCCGGTCCACCAGGTCGTTCATCTCGTCCCCGGAGTGTCCCTTGACCCACCGGAACGAGACGTCGCCGCGCCGCTCGACCAGCTCGACCAGCGGCTCCCACAGGTCCCGGCTGACGACCGGCTTGCGTGCGCTGGTGACCCAGCCGCGGGCGATCCAGCCCTTCCACCAGCCGTCCCGGAAGCAGTTGACGACGTAGGTCGAGTCGCTGACCACGACCAACGGCCCGTCGAGCGCCCGGACGGCCTCCAGGGCGGCCCTGATCTCCATGCGCTGGTTGGTGGTCGGCGCCTCCCCGCCCGCGGCCTGGCGGCCGTCGCGGGTGGCCCAGGCCCAGCCGCCGGGGCCGGGGTTGCCGGAGCACGCGCCGTCCGTCCAGACCTCGAGCGCGCCCTCGATCGCCGGCATGTCTGGCCGGGCCGGGCGCTTCTTCGCGGGAGGGGTGGGTGCCGCGGCCGCCTCGGTGGCGCAGGCCGCGTGGCCCCAGCGCTCCCCGGACTTGGCGATCTCCTCGCCGGGCTGGACGGGCTTCGAGCAGACGCCGCAGGTGGTGGCGTACTTCGCGGTCATCGGCACGGCAGGGAGGATACGACCCTCAGGGACGGACCCGGACCACGACCTCCGTGTCGGTCACGCTCACGACGCCGACGGTGAACCCTGCGGCCTCCGTCTCCGCGCCGACCGGCACCCGGACCTGCTGCCCGGCGACGACGATCTCCGCGACCTGGTCCTGCACGTTCACCAGCCGCGCCTCGATGCCGAGCACGGACACGGCCGCCTCGCCGGAGCGCGGGAAGGTGACCGTGCAGCCGTCGAGCCCGCAGTCGGTGCTGGACGCCCCTCCCCCGCAGCCCGCGAGGGCCAGGGTGAGGACGGACGCGGCGAGGGCGAGCTTCAGACGAGGCACGGGGCGATCCTAGTGTCCGGTTCGCGAAGGTCGACGCGGCCTCCGTGATCATCACCACCCGCGTTCCGGGAAGCCGCGGACGTCGTTGAGCGTTGCATCGTTTCGTGACGACACAGATCGACGCCCCCGCGGGGCTCCCCGTTCTCGACGACGCGGGTCGTGCGGCGCTCTTCACGGACGCCCGGACCTCCAACAGCTTCTCGGACCAGCCGGTCTCCGACGAGACCCTGGCCGCGGTCTGGGACCTCGCGAAGTGGCCGCCCACCGCGGCGAACACGCAGCCCCTGCGGGTGACCTTCGTCCGCACCGAGGAGGGCAAGCGACGGCTGGTCCCGCTGCTGTCCGAGGGCAACCGTGCGAAGGCGGAGGCCGCACCGGTGGTCGCGATCCTCGCGGCGGACCTCGACTTCCACGAGTTCGTGCCGAAGACCTTCCCCGCCCGGGCCGAGATGAAGGACTCCTTCGAGGCGTCCGGACGCGAGGGCCGGGAGCCCATGGCGCGCTTCAACGCGACCCTGCAGGCCGGCTACTTCCTCCTCGCCGCGCGCGCCCACGGCCTGGCCACGGGACCGATGGCGGGCTTCGACGCCGACGCCGTCACCGCCGAGTTCTTCCCCGGCGGTCGCGAGCGGGCCCTGCTCGTGGTCAACGTGGGGCACCCGGGCGAGAACCCCTGGTTCCCGCGCCTGCCCCGGCTCGACCACGAGGACGTCGTGCGCTGGGCGTGAGCCCCGTTCGCCCGCGGCGGACGACCTCCGCCGCGGGCGAAAACCGGTGGCCCCCAAGGTGGGTCGACGCGTACCACTGTCCCGGTGACCGGTCCGCTCTCGCACCCTCTCGTCCTCGACGGGCTCGTCCGCGAGCGGCATGCGGACCTGCGTCGCGAGGTGGTGCGCGCCCGGCTGCGCCACGAGGCCAGACGGGCGCGGCGAAGGCCGGGCCGGGTCCGCGAGCGGACCGGCTGGCTGCTGGTCGAGGTGGGCCTGCGGCTGGCGGTCCCTAGAGGCTGAGCGGGCCGTCGACGTGCTCCTCGGGGTCCTGACCTCGACGGAACACGCGGGCGCTGCCCCGCAGCGTCACCGCGCCGTCGGAGACCCGCAGCCGCCCGCCCTCCCGGAGCCCGACGACCGGGACGGCGTTCTCCTCGTGGAACTGCCGGATCCGCTCCTCCCGCGTCTCCCCCATGTGCACCGAGCCGGGCACGGGGTCGAGGTAGTGCGGGTTGATCTGGAAGTCGACCAGGTCCAGCGCCGCGAACCCCGCGGGCTCGACGATCGGCATGTCGTTGGTCGTGCGGATCGTGGGGCAGGCCAGGTTGGCGCCCGCGCTGGCCCCGCCGTACCGGGCACCCGCCGCGACGGCGGTGCCGAGGGCGAGCAGGCCG
>NZ_JACBXB010000322.1 GCF_013870575.1 Pseudonocardia pini | reverse complement strand
CGCCCTGGTCGCGGCCTTCCTCCTCCGCCCCCGGCCCGTGGACGAGCGGGGGTCGGTCGAGGTCGTTCCGGTCGCGGGAGCCCCGACCGGCCCGTGAACGCACGAACGGCACCCCCGTGCCCAGGGGTGCCGTTCGTGCAGGGAGCGGTCAGGCTCGCGCCTTCGCCTCGGCGGAGTAGCGGGTCTGGAGCAGGCTCTTGCAGTACTCCCCGTTGGTCTCGATCCCGACCCGCTGCAGCCGCGCCCGACGCAGGTGCAGGGGCACCTGGGCGGACGTGACCCGACTGCCGTCGCCGTGGATCAGCAGCGGCGCGTCGTCCGTGTACGGCAGGCCGATCGCCATCCGCCGGTCGCGGAGCCTGCGCAGCTCCATCGAGTCCGGCACCTCGGCCAGGGTCAGCGCTGCCAGGTCGTCGGGTCCCAGGCCCTCCTCGACGAACGGGCGGGCGAGCCGGTCCTGGCCCGCGAGCGCCGCCTTCGACAGGAAGGTGTGCCGCAGCTCGTCGAGCTCCGCCACGGCCTCACCGGCGAAGGAGCCGACGAACCCGGAGTGGGCCGCGACCCCGCCGTTGATCTCCTCCGACGCGTGGTGGTCGGCCAGCGTGACCGCCGCGCGCCGGACGCCCGGGACCGCGGAGACCGCGTCGTAGGCGTCTGCGACCATCAGGAACGAGAAGTTCGGCGCGCAGAAGAAGGTCGGCAGGCGCAGCGTCACGGAGACCTCCCCCGCGGGGGAGACGGTGCACGACTCGACGAAGTCGAGGTCCGTGATGGGCTCGTCCAGCTCCGGGTCGAGCACCGTCCCCAACGAGGACCACACAGCCTGCCGCAGCTCAGGAACAGGCCCAGCAGGCAGGTCGGTCATGCCTGGGCACCCGCCTTGCCCTCGACGAGCTCCTCGCCCGGGGCCTCGGTGTCGCCCGCCGTGGTCTCGAGCTGCAGCTCCGCGGGCACCGGGATGTCGTAGAGCTTGGCGGCGTTGAGCCCCAGGATCTTCTTCTTCGACGCCGTGGTGAGGCGCGGGTAGTCGGAGAACTGGTCGTCGTCGGGCATCTGCCAGTCGACCAAGCCCTCGACCTGCCACTTCGGCACCCAGATGTTGTAGTCGCCGCCGAAGAGCATCTTGTCCTCGCCGACCCAGAACAGCAGCTCGCCCATGACCTTGGCGAAGAACTTCGGGCGGGCGTGCATGAGGCCACCGACCACGACGGACAGCCCGGCGTAGACGTTCGGCTCCTGCACCGCCATGAAGCAGAAGTCCTCGATGCGGGGCAGGCCCACGTGCTCGACGATGAAGTTGAGCCCCTGGAAGTCCGTGGCGGCGTGGTCGACGTCGGCGACGTCGAACGCGTCCTTGTCCAACGGCCAGATCGTGGGCCCCTTGTGGACGTGCACGTTCTTGATGCCGAGCTCCTGCGCGGCCTGCAGGAAGTCGTAGGCGGCGGGGTCGGTGAGCTTGTAGCCGCGGGAGTCGCCGTTCCACTCCGCGGTGTAGAGCTTCACGCCCTTGTGCTTGTACTTCTGCACGTCGGCCTCGAGCTGCTTGAGCCCGGCGTCGCCCTCACGCGGGTCGAAGCGACCGTTGACGATGAGCCGGTCGCCCCACTTCTCGAGCAGCGCCGCGTTCTGGTCGACGGTGTTGAAGCCGTTCTTGTACCACTCCTTGAGATACGTCGACTGGAAGATCGCGTAGTCGACGTGGCCCTCGACGAACATGTCCCGCTCGAAGTCCTCGGGCGTGACCTTGAGGTAGTGCTCCCAGTCCCAGTGGGTCTCGGGCGGGCCGAGCTGGTGGTAGCCGTAGAAGCAGTCGATCCAGCCCTTGGCGAACTGTTCCTTGCCCTCGACCCAGTTCTCCTTGGAGGCGTCCCAGAAATGGGAGTGGGAGTCGACGACGAAATACTTCTCTCCGTCTTTCTCGTACATGTGGTGGTGTCCTTCCTACCGGCGTCAGTGCTGGTCAGGGAACCAAGATCGCGCGACCGCGGACGCGGCCCGCGTCCAGGTCGTGGAGGGCGTCGAGGGCGGCGTCGAGGGGGTACTGCTTGGTGTGCAGCGTGACCTTCCCGGCCTGGGCCAGGACCATCAGCTCGGTGAGGTCGGCGTAGGTGCCGACGATGTTGCCGATGACGTTCTTCTCGCCGCCGACGAAGTCCAATGTGGGCGCCTTGAACTCGCCGCCGTAGCCGAGGATGTACTGGGACCCGGCGGGGGCGGTCATCTGCCAGGCGTCGAGCTCGGCGCCCTGTTCGGCCACGAAGTCGAAGACCACGTCGCCGCCGAGGCCGTTCGTGAGGTCCTTGACCGCGTCGATGTGGGTGCCGTCGGCGAGGACGGTCTCGTCGGCGCCGATCTGCTTGGCCAGCGCCAGCGCGTCCGGGTTCTTGTCCACGACGACGATCCGGGTGCCGGTGATGGCCGCCAGCGCCTGGATCGCGATGTGGCCGAGGCCGCCCGCGCCCTGCACGACGGCCGTGGTGCCCGGGAAGAGGTCCGGGACCGCCTTGCGCACGGCGTGGTAGGCCGTGATGCCGGCGTCGGCCAGCGCGGCGACGTCGGCGGGGTCGGTGCTCGGATCCAGCTTGATGCAGGCCCGCGCCGTGGTCCGCAGGTACTCCGCCATGCCGCCGTCGTTGTTCGACAGCCCGGGGAAGAACGCGTTCTCGCACTGCATGTCCCGGCCGCGTCGGCAGGCGAGGCAGAGCCCGCAGCTGGGCTGCGGGTGCAGGATCACGGTGTCGCCGACGGCGACGTTCGTGACCCCGTCACCGATCGCCTCCACCCAGCCCGCGTTCTCGTGGCCGATCACGTACGGCAGCGTCGGGTCCTGGGCCGCGGCCCAGTCGCCGTTGATGATGTGCAGGTCGGTGCGGCAGACGCCGGCCCCGCCGATCTTGACGATCACGTCCAGCGGCCCCTGGAGCGTGGGCTCGGGGATGTCGTCGATCTTGGGATCCGAGTGGTACTCGTGCACCCTGACGGCCTTCACGCCGTACCTCCTCGCGAGTCGATGTGGTCGCGATCACCGTCTATCCGCGTAAGGGGCGTCACAAGGTGACGGATTCCAGTCGATGAGAAAACGGACGAATCGGGCTCGACAAGATCGAACAGGCGCCGGTGGAGTGATCTTGATGGGTCGTCTGCATCGACGCTGACCTGCGGCGATGGTCCGCCCGGGCGCCCGCCGTCGTCGAGGGCTCGACCTGTCTCATCCTGCGACAACCCGTCCCTCCGGAGGGGGTGTTCCACGTGGAACGGGGGACGGGCGGAGGACGGCGGGCGGGTCTAGCGTCGCGCCCATGCGAACGGTCATCGCGGGAGGACACGGCAAGATCGCGCTCCGGCTCGCCACGGTGGTGGCGAACCAGGGTCACGAGGTGGTCGGGGTGGTGCGCAATCCGGACCACCGGGCGGACGTCGAGCAGACGGGTGCCGCGGTCGTCGTCGCGGACCTCGAGAAGGCGAGCGCGGCAGACCTGGCGCCGCACCTGAAGGGGGCGGACGCGGTCGTGTTCGCCGCGGGGGCGGGGCCGGGGAGCACGGCGGAGCGCAAGGACACGGTGGACCGGGCCGCGGCGGAGCTGCTGGCCGACGCGGCCGCGCAGGCCGGTGTCCGCCGGTACGTCCTGGTCTCGTCCACCGGCGTCGACCAGGAGCCGGACCCGAGCCGCGGCGAGGTCTGGGTGGCGTACGTCCGGGCGAAGAAGGCGGCGGAGGACGCGTTGCGCGGGCGCACCGACCTCGATCTCACGATCCTGCGCCCCGGGCCCCTCACGGACGATCCCGGCGTCGGCAAGGTCGCGCTCTCCACGGGTCCGCTCGACCGGCGCGAGGTCACCCGGGACGACACGGCCGCGGTGCTCGCCGCGCTCCTGGAGGCACCCGGCACCGCCGGTCTGACGCTCGAGCTGATGGGCGGCGACCACGATGTCGTCGGCGCGGTGGCGGCGGTGCAGGCATGACCGAGTACGACGTGATCGTGGTCGGGGCGGGCCCGGTTGGTGAGAACGCGGCCGACTACGCCCACCGCAGCGGGCTGTCCGTGGCGCTCGTGGAGGCCGAGCGGGTGGGTGGGGAGTGCTCGTACTGGGCCTGCATCCCGTCGAAAGCCCTGCTCAGGACGCCCGACGCCGTCGCGGCCGCCCGCAGGCTGCCGGGCGTGACCGCGTCCTTCGACCCCAAGGAGGTGTTCGCGCGGCGGGACTACTTCACCTCCCGCGGGGACGACTCCTCGCAGGCGGAGTGGGTCTCGTCGGCCGGGATCACGCTGGTCCGCGGGTGGGGCAGGCTCGCGGGGGAGAAGGCCGTGCAGGTCGGCGAGGAGGTGCTGCGGGCGCGGCACGCGGTCGTCCTGGCGACCGGCAGCGTGCCCGTCCGCCCGCCGATCCCGGGCATCGACGAGGTACGCACCTGGGGATCGCGCGAGGCCACCTCGGCCGAGGCGGCGCCGCGTCGGCTGGGTGTGCTGGGCGGCGGGGTGGTCGGCTGCGAGATGGCGCAGGCGTACGCGCGGCTCGGCTCGCAGGTGACGATGCTGGTCCGCGGCACCCTGCTGCCCTCGGTCGAGCCGGACGCGGGGGAGCGGGTCGCCGAAGGTCTCCGGGCCGACGGCGTGGACGTGCGCCTGCAGACCGGGCTCGACGCCGTCGCGCCCGCCGGGGACGCGATCGCGCTGAGCGTCGGCGGCGAGACGATCGAGGTCGACGAGCTCCTGCTGGCGACGGGGCGGCGGCCGAACAGCGCGGACATCGGGCTGGACACCGTCGGGCTGGAGCCGGGCTCCGCGGTCGAGATCGACGACAGCGGCCTGGCCCTCGGCGACTGGCTGTACGCGACGGGGGACGTCACCGGGCGTGCCCCGCTCACGCACATGGGCAAGTACCAGGCCCGGATCGCGGGCGCGGCGGTCGCGGCGCGGGCCGCCGGGACCCCGCTGGACACTGCGGCCTGGGGCGAGCACAGCGCCACGGCCGACCACGTCGCCGTCCCGCAGGTCGTGTTCACCGACCCGCAGGTGGCGCACGTCGGGAGGACCGCGGCCCAGGCGGGCGACGGGGTCCGCGAGGTGGCGATCGACATCGCGGTGTCGGGCGCCTCGCTGCACGCGGACGGGTACTCCGGGCGCGCGATCCTGGTCGTCGACACGGCCCGCGAGGTGCTGGTCGGGGCGACGTTCGTGGGCCAGGACGTGGCCGAGCTGCTGCACTCCGCCACGGTCGCGGTGGTGGGCGAGGTCCCGCTCTCCCGGCTCTGGCACGCCGTCCCCTCCTTCCCGACGATCAGCGAGGTGTGGTTGCGGTTGCTGGAGGCGTACCGGGCGTGACCACGCGGTTCCTGGCCCGGGGGTAGCGTCGGGACATGATCGCGCTCGAGGACCTCCGGGCGGACTGTGCCCGCTGCACGGGGCTGTGCTGTGTCGCCCCGGCCTTCGCGCGCTCGTCGGACTTCGCCTTCGACAAGCCCGCGGGCACCCCGTGCCGGAACCTTGCGGCCGACGCCCGCTGCGGCATCCACGCCGACCTGCGCGAGCGCGGCATGCCGGGATGCACGGTGTTCGACTGCTTCGGCGCCGGGCAGGCCCTGTCCGCGCGGGTGGACTGGCGCGTCGGCGACCGCGGGCAGGCGTTCGCGGCGTTCTCCCCGCTGCGCGACCTGCACGAGCTGCTGCGCTACCTCGTCGAGGCGCGTGCCCTGGTGGCCGGGACGACGTCGGACGGCCTGCTCGACGAGCTGGCCGCGGCGATCGAGGAGACCCAGCGGCTCTCGGAGCTCGACCCCGCCGCGCTCGCCCGGCTGGACGTCGACGCCCACCGCGCCGCGGTGAATCCCCTGCTGAACCAGGTCAGCACGCAGGTCCGCGGGGAGGGGCCGGACCGACGCGGCGCGGCGCTGATCGGGGCCGACCTCCGCGGCGTCGACCTGCGGCGCGCGTCCCTGCGCGGGGCCCTGCTGATCGGGGCGGACCTGCGGGGAGC
>NZ_JACBXB010000321.1 GCF_013870575.1 Pseudonocardia pini | reverse complement strand
CGCGGCGCCGACCAGCCCGCCGAGGCTGAACGCGGCGTGCAGGAAGGGCATCAGCGGACGGTCCGGCCTGCGGGCCTCGACGGCCACGCCCGCGCTGTTCACCGCCACGTTGACCAGGCCGGTGAACACGCCGAACAGCAGCAGCGCGGCGCAGAGCCCGGGGATCGAGGTCGCCAGTCCGGGCAGCGGGACGACCAGGCACAGCCCCGCCGCGCCCGCCACGGCGATCCGGCCGGGGCCGAACCGGGTGGCGAGCACCCCGGTGAGCTGCATCGACGCGAGCGCACCGAGGGACACACAGAGCAGGGCGATGCCGAGTGTCGCGTGGGTGGCGCCGACCTGGGCGGTGACGTCCGGGATGCGGGCGGCCCAGCTGCCGAACACGGCGCCCGCGAAGGCGAAGAGCGTGGTGACGGCGACTCGGAGACTGCGGAAGGTGGGGGAGACGGACGAGCGGGAACGCGGACGCGTCCCGCCGGGGAAGACGGGCATCGGGGGTGTTTCCTCGGGCGGACCGCGTGCTCCGACGGCGTTCGGGTTGCCGTGGCCGGAGGGGTCCGCCGTGACGGTCGCGCGGTGGGGACGATCGCGCGACGTGGCGGTCGGATGGTGGAGACGCACGACCGCGTGCGCCGGTGCTCCACTCTGGCGGAACCGGCCCCTTGATCGCCAATCCGTCGCAGGTGAGACGGCTCACGATCGATTCAGATGATCTCGACCAACCGGTCCAGGAACGGCAGCTGGCCCTTGACCAGCTTCACCCGGGCGGTCTCGAGGTCGAACCACGCCGCGCGGTCGATCTCGGGGAACCGCAGCCGCCTGCCGGAGTGGCGCGGCCACTCGATCTCGACCCAGTCCCCGGCGTCGGGGCGCTCGGCCACGGCGGCCACCAGCTCGTCGGGCACCTCGCCCGCGAGGGCGAACCCGAGGACGGTCTTGCGCCGCCCGGACTGCACCACCGCGCCCAGCTCGCGCAGCTCGCCCGCGGGCGGCGGGAAGCCGAGCTCCTCGGTGAACTCCCGCCGGGCGGCGGCCGTGGGCTCCTCGCCCTCGTCGAGCTCGCCCTTCGGGATCGACCAGGCCGCCGCGTCCTTGCGCGCCCAGAACGGGCCCCCCATGTGCCCGAGGAGCACCTCGACACCGGCACGGTCGCGATGGAGGAGGATCCCGGCACTCGTCAGCACCGGGCCATTCTTCAGTGGATGTGCGACCGCCAGTCCGCCGGGACCCGTCCCGACGGCCCCGGGGTGGGCTGGTCCGCCGGGTGCGAGGTCGGGGGGGCCAGGGCGGGGCCGTTCAGGCCGACCTCCCGGGAGTAGTCCCAGAACCAGTCCTCGCCCGGCTCGAAGCTCTGCACGACGCCGTGCCCGGTCTCCCGGTAGTGCGCCGTGGCGTGCTGCGCCGGGGAGGAGTCGCAGCACCCGACGTGCCCGCACGTGGCGCAGCGGCGAAGGTGGACCCACCAGCCGCCCGCGGCGTCGCACTCGGCGCACCCGGATCCCGAGGGCGGTACGGCAGGGTCGATCACGGTTCCTCCGCAATGGCGTCGAACGGCAGCAGCACCTGGAAACGGGTGTCCCCGGGCTCCGACTCCACCCGCAGGTCGCCGTGGTGTCGGTTGACCACGATCCGCCACGAGATGTCCAGGCCCAGCCCGGTGCCCTCGCCGACGGCCTTCGTGGTGAAGAAGGGCTCGAAGATCCGCGACCGGATCTCCGCCGGGATCCCGGGGCCGGTGTCCCGGATCTCGACGAGCAGCCGGTCGCCCTCGCGCGCGGTGCGCACGGTGAGCGTGCCGTGCCCGGCCATGGCCTGAACGGCGTTGTCGATCAGGTTCGTCCAGACCTGGTTCAGCTCGGCCGCGTAGACGTTGACCTTCGGCAGCGTGCGGTCGAAGTCCTTGACGAGCTTCACGCCGTCGCCGAACTTGCCGTGCAGCATGATGATCGTGGACTTGAGCAGCTCGTGGATGTCCACGGTCTGGTAGGGCGCGCGGTCCATCTGCGAGTACTGCTTCGCCGCGCCGACCAGCGTGGACACCCGGGTGGTCGAGTCCGCGATCTCGTTCATCAGCAGCTCGGTCTCGACCGTGTAGTTCAGCCAGCGGACCGCGCCCTCGAGCACGCCCGGCGGCACGCTCGCCTTGACCTGGGCCAGCCACTCGACGTCGATCCCCGCGGCCACGAAGTTCGGCGCGATGTCCCAGCCGCCCTCGATGCCCTGGTCGGAGATCCACTCGCCGACCTCGTCCTCGGCGTCCCCGGTCTCCAGGGGACTGAGCTCGGGTGCCTTGCCGACGCGGTCGGCCGCGTCCTCCTGCAGCCTCATCAGGGTCTCGAGGTCGACGCGCTCGTACGGGCCCGCGGCGATCATGCCCAGCTTGTGCCGCATCCCCGCCACGCGCTCGCGCAGCGTCGACGTGGCGCGCACCGCGGCCGCGGCCGGGTTGTTCAGCTCGTGGGTCAGGCCCGCGGACAGCGAGCCGAGCGCGAGGAGCCGTTCGCGCTGGCTGACGGCCTGCTGGGTGTTCTGGATCCCGAAGAACAGTCCCTCGAGCAGGTGCAGCGCCATTGGGAACCACTCGCGCATGAGCGTGGAGAGCTTCTGCGCGTCGAGCACGTAGAAGCGCGACGGGGCGGTGACCCGCAGCGAGTTGTTGTAGGTCTGGGGCATCCGGTCGCCGAGGTAGGCGTGCCAGGCGCCGGCGTAGACCCCGGGCTGCGAGGTCCGCTCCACCTCGACGTCCTCGCTGCCGGAGCGCCTGCTGAGCACGACCGTGCCCTGGACGAGCACGTAGAAGCAGGTCGCGGGCGCGCCCTCGGTGTAGACGACGCCCGGCTCGAACTCCTCCATGCGGCCCTGGTCGCACAGCGAGGCGAGCTGGGTGTCGTCCAGCTTCTCGAAGAGGAAGAGGGTCTTGAGCTCCTCCGGGTCACAGACACTCATCACGGGTTCTCCAGATACCTGTGGACCAGCGACACGGCCATCGCCCCGTCGCCCACGGCCGACGCGACCCGCTTGACGGACTCGGCGCGCGCATCCCCCGCGACGAAGACCCCCGGCAGGCTGGTCTCCAGGTGCAACGGATCGCGGTCGGTGTTCCATCCCGCGGGCCGCCGACCGTCGGTCATCAGGTCCGGCCCGGCCAGCACGAACCCGGCCCGGTCGCGCTGGATCCGGTCGCCGAGCCAGTCCGTGCGGGGGCTGGCGCCGATGAACACGAACAGGTAGCCCGCGTCGACGGTCTCGGTCTCGCCGGTGTTGCGGTCCCGCAGCGTGAGCTTCTCCAGGTGCTCGCCGCCGGTGGCGTCGACGACCTCCGCGCAGGTCCGCACGGTGATCTCGTCGATGCCCTCGATCTGCTCGATGAGGTACTGCGACATCGACGCCTGCAGGCTCGGACCGCGCACCAGCATCGTGACGCTGCGGGCGTGCCGGGAGAAGTACACGGCGGCCTGACCTGCGGAGTTCGCACCGCCGACGATGTAGACGTCGCTGCCGGCGCAGCCCGCGGCCTCGGTGAGCGCCGAGCCGTAGAACACCCCGCGGCCCGCCAGCTCGGTCAGCCCCGGGGCGTCGAGCTCCCGGTAGGTCACGCCGGTGGCCAGCACGACCGCGTGCGCGTGGATGGTGCTCCCGTCGGCGAACGTGACGGTCCGCGCGGCCCCGTTGGCCTCCAGCGACACGACCTCGCGGGCGGTGAGCACCTCCGCGCCGAGCCGCACCGCCTGCCTGCGGGCCCGGTCGGTGAGCTGGGCGCCGGACACGCCGTCGGGGAAGCCGAGGTAGTTCTCGATCCGTGAGCTCTGCCCGGCCTGGCCGCCGGTCGCCGTGCGCTCGACCAGCACCGTGCGCAGCCCCTCGGACGCGCCGTAGACGCTGGCGCCGAGCCCCGCGGGCCCGCCGCCGATCACGATGAGGTCGTAGAAGTCCGTGGCCGGCACCGTGGCCAGCCCGACCCGCTCCGCCAGCTCGGTCTCCGCGGGCGCGACCAGGCACTCGCCGGCGGGGGAGATCACCACGGGCAGCTGCGAGTCGTCGACGCCCGCGGCCGCGAGCAACCGCGCCCCCTCCGCGCCGTCCGCCGGGTACCAGCGGTAGGGCACCTGGTTGCGGGCCAGGAAGTCCCGCACCTCGTGCGAGCGCGCCGACCAGCGGTGCCCCACGACCCTGGTCTCGCAGACCTCCCGCCGGTCCGCGCGCCGCCAGGACTCGACCATCGCGTCGACGACCGGGTAGAGCTTCTCCTCCGGTGGGTCCCACGGCTTGAGCAGGTAGTGGTCCAGGTCGACGACGTTGATCGCGGTGATCGCCGCGTCCGTGTCCGCGTAGGCGGTGAGCAGCACGCGGCGGGCGGCGGGGTACAGGTCGAGCGCCTGCTCCAGGAACTCGAGCCCGTTCATCCCGGGCATCCGGTAGTCGGCGAGCAGCACCGCCACGTCGTTGCCGCGCAGGGCCATCTCGCGGAGCGCCTCCAGCGCCTGCTGCCCGGACTCGGCCCGGACGACACGGAAGGTCTCGCCGTAGCGCCGACGCAGGTCGCGGGCCACGGCTCGGGAGACGCTCGGGTCGTCGTCGACGGTGACCAGGGCGGGTTTGGCGGGAACCAGGGTCGAGGGGGATGACGCGGGGGCATCCGGCATGAGGTCCATCCTGCCGTGTGGTGAGGGGCGACGGCACGTGATTCCGCGCCGGGCTGACGGGAGTGCCCGATCCTCTCTCGTCAGCTCATGCGTTCCCGCAGCCCGCTGGCCCGGCTCACCGGGCGTCCGACGGCCGCGCGCACCGCCTCCTCGCTGCCGACCAACCGCACGACCCGCTGCGCCCGGGTGACCGCCGTGTAGAGCAGCTCGCGGGTGAGCAGGGGGGACTCCGGTGGGGGGAGCACGACCGTGACGTGGTGGAACTGGCTGCCCTGGCTGCGGTGCACGGTCATCGCGTGGACGGTCTGCACGCCGCCGACCCGGGCGGGGGCGAACGACTGCGGCGCGGCCGGGCGACCGAACACCGCACGCAGGGTGCCGTGCTCGCGGACCACCACCCCGGTGTCGCCGTTGTACAGACCGAGGTCGTAGTCGTTGCCGGTGACGAGCAGGGGCCTGCCCGGCCACCAGGGGCCTGCCCGCTCGCCGGGAGCGGGATCGTCGAAACCCGGGTGGGCGGCCGCGAGCCAGCGCTCCACCTCCTGGCTCCACCGCGTGACCCCGAACGGCCCCCGCCGGTGTGCGCACAGCAGGCGGTGCCGGTCCCGGCCGCGCAGCGCGTCCGCGGTCCGGCCCGCCGTGGCCGCCTCGATCAGGGCGCCGGAGGCCTCGACGACGTCCGCCCGCAGCCCCTCGAGCCCGGCCGGATCGCGCACCTCCAGGTTCGACTCCACGAACCGCAGGTCGGGGTGCCCGGCGCGCAGCAGCTTGACGGCCGCGTCCGCGTCCCCGCGCTGGACCGCCTCGGCGAAGGCCGCGATCCCGCCGCGGAACCGCCAGGTGTGGGTGAGCGTGACGACGCCGTGCACCACCGGCGGATCGCCCTCGGCGAGCGCGCCGATCTCCCGGAGCCGGGTGTCGAGCTCCGGCTCGGGGGTGCCCGCGGCGTGGGCGAGGTCGCCCAGCACCGCCCCCGCCTCGACCGACGCCAGCTGGTCCGGGTCGCCGACCAGGACCAGCCGGGCGTCGGGGCGGACGGCCTCCAGCAGGCGGGCCATCAGGGTCAGCGAGACCATCGACGTCTCGTCGACGACGACGACGTCGTGCGGGAGGCGGTTCGCGCGGTCGTGCCGGAACCGGCTCGTCGACCCGGGGCGCCGACCCAACAGCCGGTGGATGGTCGACGCGGTGGGCGCCCCGACCCGAGCGCGGTCCTGGGCGGGCAGCTCGGCGGTGTGGTGGCCCACGGACTCCCCGAGCCGCGCCGCGGCCTTCCCGGTCGGCGCGACCAGCGCCACGCGCAGCGGGGAGTGGCCCTCGTGCAGGTCGTGCAGCAG
>NZ_JACBXB010000320.1 GCF_013870575.1 Pseudonocardia pini | reverse complement strand
CCCTGCTCCGCGGCCTCGCCGAGGGTATAGCGGGTGTCGGTGACCCGGTACGTGCCTGCGGCGGGATCCAACGCGACGACATGGGTGAGCCGCTCGGTGTGCCGCCGACCGCGCGCCCGCGGCGGGCCGGTGACCTCCGCGGTCAGCACGAACCCGGCGTCCGTGCGTTCCAGCGCATACGGCCCGGACGCCGCGGCCTTCCGGACTCTCGCGACGAGCGGCGCGGGGTCGAGGCTCATGCCGCGGGACTCGCCCCGTCCGTCTGCCCGCACTCCGCGAGTGCCGCCAGCGACAGCCCCAGCTCGGTGGCCAGCGCCGCGACCGTGAAGAAGGCGGGCGTGGGGATCCGCCCGGTCTCGATCTTCCGCAGGGTCTCCGGCGAGATGTCGGCGGCCGCCGCGACCGCGCCGATGCTCCGCTCGCCGCGCGCGGCGCGCAGCAGGGAACCGAGCCGTTCACCGCGCTCGCGGTCCTCGGCGGTCAGGGGGACGCGCACCATGGACGTCATACTAATACCGGTATTGTTATCTCCCGTGATCGAGCTGAAGACGCCCGGGGAGATCGACGCGATCGACGCCGCGGGCTCCGCCGTCGCACGGATCCTCGCCGCGGTGCGCGAGCGGGCCGCGCCGGGCGTGCGACCCACGGAGCTGGACGCGCTGGCGGCGGACCTGATCGCCGAGGCCGGGGCCGTCTCCAGCTTCCGCGGCTACCACCCGCGCTGGGCCCCCACCCCGTACCCGGGCGTGCTGTGCGTGAGCGTGAACGACGCCGTCGTGCACGGCATCCCCGCCCGCGCGAAGCTGCGACGGGGAGACCTGCTGTCGGTGGACTTCGCCCTGCACCTCGACGGCTGGTGCGCCGACGCGGCGTTCTCCGTGGTCGTGGGGGAGGGCGATCCGGGGGACGAGAAGCTGATCGCCACGACGGAGGCCGCCCTGCAGGCGGGCATCGACGCGGCGCAGCCGGGCGCGCGGCTGGGGGACATCGGCGCGGCGGTCGCGGCCGTCGCGCGGGGAGCGGGCTACGGGATGCTCGCCGACCACGGCGGCCACGGCGTCGGCCGGTCGATGCACGAGGAGCCCCACGTGCCCAACGAGGCCAAGGCGAACCGCGGCCTGCGGCTCGAGCCCGGCCTGGTGATCGCGATCGAGCCCATGCTGCTGGCGGGCGGCCGGGACGGCTACCGGCACGACCGGGACGGCTGGACGCTGCGCACCGCCGACGGCAGCCGTGCCGCCCACGCCGAGCACACCCTCGCGATCACCGAGGGGGGTCCGCGAATCCTGACGCTCCCGTAGATTGCGGGTGTGTCCGACGTCGCAGCGTTCACGCCCGAGACCACCGCCGCCATCGCGCGGACCCGCAGGCACGCCCTCGGGGACCTGTTGCACCGCACCGCGAAGCGCTACCCGGACAAGCTCGCGGTGGTCGCCGCCGAGCGCCGGGCCACCTTCACCGAGTTCGACGAGGCCGTGAACCGGTGCGCGAACTCGTTGGCGGGCAGGGGGCTCGTCAAGGGTGACCGGCTGGCCCTGCTGAGCCACAACTCGTGGGAGTTCGCGGTGCTGGCCTTCGCCACCGCGCGGCTGGGCGTGGTGCTGGTGCCGGTGAACTTCATGCTCAACGCCGAGGAGATCGGCTTCATCCTCGGCCACTCCGGCGCGAAGGGACTGGTCACCGAGGACGCCCTCGCGCCCACCGCCGAGAAGGCGATCGCCGTGGCGGGCCTCGAGGGCGGGGTCCGCGGCTGGATCGCGCTCGCCGGGACCGCGCCGAGCGGGGACTGGGAGGACGTCGGGACCTGGATCGCCGAGGGTTCGGCCGGCGCCCCGGACGTCGACGTGGCAGACGACGACCCCCTGCGCCTGATGTACACCTCCGGCACCGAGTCCCGCCCCAAGGGCGTGATGCTCTCGTCGAAGTCGCTGGTCAGCCAGTACGTGTCCTGCATCGTCGACGGCGGCATGGCGGCCGAGGACGTCGAGGTGCACTCCCTGCCGATGTACCACTGCGCGCAGCTGGACTGCTTCTTCTCGGTCGACGTCTACCTGGGCGCCACCAGCATCATCCTGCCCGGCGCCGACGCGGCCACCCTGCTCGAGACGATCGAGCGCGAGAAGGTCACCAAGCTGTTCTGCCCGCCCACGGTGTGGATCTCCCTGCTGCGCCACCCGGACTTCGACACCCGCGACCTGTCCACCCTGCGCAAGGGCTACTACGGCGCCGCGGCCATGCCCGTCGAGGTGCTCCGCGAGCTGCAGCGCCGCCTCCCCGAGGTGCGGTTCTGGAACTTCTACGGCCAGACCGAGATGTCCCCGCTGGCCACGATCCTGCGCCCCGAGGAGCAGCTGCCGAGGGCGGGCAGCGCGGGGCGCGCGTCGCTCAACGTGGAGACCCGCGTGGTCGACGACGAGGACGACGAGGTCCCGACCGGCGAGGTGGGCGAGATCGTGCACCGCTCGCCGCACGCGGCGCTGGGCTACTACAACGACGAGGAGAAGACGGCCGCGGCCTTCCGGAACGGCTGGTTCCACTCCGGTGACCTCGGGGTGATCGACGCCGAGGGCTACCTGGCGGTCGTGGACCGCAAGAAGGACATGATCAAGACGGGTGGGGAGAACGTGGCGTCCCGGGAGGTCGAGGAGGCCCTCTACCTGCTCGACGGCGTCGCGGAGGTGGCCGTGTTCGGCATCAGCCACCCGCACTGGATCGAGGCGGTGACCGCCGTCGTCGTCCCGAAGCAGGGTGTCGAGCTCAGCCGCGAGCAGGTCGACGCGCACGCGAAGGAGAAGCTCGCCGGCTACAAGCGCCCCAAGTACGTCGTGTTCGCGGAGTCACTGCCCAAGAACCCCAGCGGGAAGATCCTCAAGAAGGACCTCCGGGTCGAACACGCCGAACTGGCCGCCGAGGGGTAGCTGATCGATCGTTCAGTGGGCTAGAACTGGGGGCATGCGCAGCGCGGCGGAGTTCTGACGTGTACCCCGGCACCTGGGCCCGCAAGGCCCCCGACCACCCGGCCACGATCATGTCCGGCGGACCGCTCGATGGGATCGTCCAGACCTACGCCGAGCTCGACGAGCGTTCGGTCCGGCTGGCCCGCGTGTTCGCCGAGGCCGGTCTCGGCCCGGGCGACCACGTCGCCGTCGTGTCGGAGAACCGGCCGGAGGTGTTCGAGGCCTACTGGGCCGCCGTCCGGTCCGGGCTGGTCGTGACCGCGGTGAACAGCCACCTGACCCCCGACGAGGCGGCCTACATCGTCGACGACTGCGAGGCGCAGGTCCTCGTGGTCTCGGCGGCCCTGCCGGGCCTCGCGGAGGCGGTCGTCGCGGGCACCCCGCGGGTGCGCCGCAGGCTCGCCGTGGGCGGGTCGGTGGCGGGGCACGAGGACTACGAGGGTGCGCTCGCGGCGGTGTCCGCCGCGCCGCTGGAGCACGAGCCCGCCGGGAGCGACATGCTCTACTCCAGCGGGACCACCGGGCGTCCCAAGGGGATCCTGCGGCCGCTGCCCGAACGGCGGGTCGACGAGCCCGGGGACGCGATGCTCGAGGTCTTCGCACCGGTCTACGGCTTCGACCGGGACACCGTCTACTACTCGCCCGCCCCGCAGTACCACTCCGCGCCGCTGCGGTTCGGCGCGATGACCCACGCGGTCGGCGGCACCCTGGTGATCGCGGACCGCTTCGACGCGGAGCGCGCGCTCGCCGACATCGAGCGGTTCCGGATCACCCACAGCCAGTGGGTGCCCACGATGTTCGTGCGGCTGCTCAAGCTGCCCGCCGAGGTCCGCGCCCGCTACGACGTCTCGTCGCTGCGGGTCGCGGTGCACGCCGCGGCGCCGTGCCCGGTCGAGGTCAAGCGCCGGATGATCGAGTGGTGGGGCCCGGTGCTGGAGGAGTACTACAGCTCCACCGAGTCGCCGGGGCAGACGCGGATCTCGTCCGCGGAGTGGCTGGCGCACCCCGGGTCCGTCGGGCGGGCGACGGTCGGCGTGCTCCGGATCTGCGACGACGCGGGCGCGGAGGTCGGCCCGCGCCAGGTCGGCACCATCTACTTCGAGCGGGACGAGCCGACCTTCAGCTACCACGGTGACCCGGCGAAGACCGCCGACTCCCGGCACCCGCGGCACCCCAACTGGTCCACGACCGGCGACCTGGGCTACGTCGACGAGGACGGCTGGCTCTTCCTCACCGACCGCAAGGCCTTCATGATCATCTCGGGGGGTGTGAACATCTACCCGCAGGAGATCGAGGACGCCTTCGCCCTGCACCCCGCGGTGCACGACGTCGGCGTGGTCGGGATGCCGGACGAGGAGATGGGGGAGCAGGTCCTCGCCGTCGTGGTGCCTGCCGAGGGCGCGGCGCCGGGTCCGGAGCTCGAGCGGGAGCTGCTGGAGTTCGTCCGGACCCGGATCGCGCGCTACAAGTGCCCCCGGCGCGTCGACTTCACCGACTCGCTGCCCCGCACGCCCACGGGGAAGCTGGTGAAGCGGCGGATCGTGGAGCGCTACCGCTGACCCCGGCCGGACGCCAGTGCCTCGCGGACGACCTCCCGGATCCCGGTCGCCGGGCGGCCCAGCAGCGTGGCCAGGTCGTCCGAGGGCTCGGCGAAGAAGCCGTCGCTGACCAGCTGCCCCACGAAGGCGCCCTCGCCCGCCTCCGACAGCGGGATGGCCCGGTGGGCGACGGGCGAGCCGGACTCCTCGCTGATCACGGCGGCGAGCTCGTCGTAGGTCCAGAGCGGGCCGCGTAGCTCGTACGTGCGGTTCTCGTGCCCCTCGTCGGTCAGCACCGCGGAGGCGGCGAGCCCGAAGTCGAGGATGGTCGCGGTGTTCAGCGCCCGGCCGCCGTCGGCCGCCACGGTCTCACCCGCCGCGATCGCCGCCGACACGGCGGCGGGGTTCACGAAGAAGTCGGTGTAGAAGCTGTTGCGCAGCGCGGTGAACGGCACCCCGGACTCGCGCAGCAGGGCCTCGGTCGCGGCGTGGTCGGCGAGGAACCCCGGGCCGGTGTCGGCCGAGATCGCGCTGGTGTAGACGATGCGCTTCGCGCCGACGGCCTTCGCCGCGGCGATCGCGTTGCCGTGCTGGCGCGGCCGGGTGCCCGGGGTGACGTCCGGCGACGACACGATCAGCACGACCTCGGCGCCCCCGAACGCCTTCTCCAGGCTCGCCGGATCCTCGTAGTCGCCCTGCCGGACGTCGACGTTGCGCGAGGTGCCGTACGCCTCGATGGAGGCGGGTGTGCGCGAGACGGCGATCAGCTCGTCCCCGGGCAGCTTCGTCAACAGGTCCTCGATGACGACGCGGCCGAGATTGCCGCTGACTCCGGTCACCACGATCATGAAGGTGTTCCTCCTCGGTTCGGTCTTCACACGAACCTACGGTGATGTACTTTCTCTGCGTAAGTACGTACCTCGGGGTAAGGACGGGAGGCGGCCGTGAGCGCGCAGGTCGAGGCGGTGTCGTGGCCCGGCCCGGGTGACGCGTTCGACAGCGACTGCCCCGCCCGGGTGGTGCTGGACCACATCACGTCCAAGTGGGCCGTGCTCGTGCTCGTCGCGCTCCTCGAGGACGGGGAGACGCGGTTCAGCGCGTTGCGACGGCGGGTGGGCGGGGTGAGCGAGAAGATGCTGGCCCAGACCCTGCGCACCCTGGAGGGCGACGGGTTCGTGGTCCGCACCGTGGTGCCCAGTACGCCGCCGCAGGTCTCCTATGCGCTCACCGACCTGGGGCGGGACCTCACCCTGCACCTCTCGGGGCTGATCGGCTGGATCAACGCGAGGGTGCCGGAGATCGTGGCGGGGTCCACTCGCTGAGCAGGTCCGCCAGGTCGGGCAGGCCGGAGATGCTGAGGTCCCCGCGCAGGCCGCGGAGCGCCGCGGTGTACATCCCGGCGGCATAGCCCGCGGCCAGACCCGGGGTGCTGTCCTCGACGACCAGGCAGGAGCCGGGCTCCACGCCGAGCGCGGCCGCGGCCGTCAGGTAGCCCTCC
>NZ_JACBXB010000031.1 GCF_013870575.1 Pseudonocardia pini | reverse complement strand
CCGGCCGAGACCGCGGCTCCGGCACCGAGCACTGGGGAGAGCTGAGCCATGCTGATCCCCCGCAAGGTGAAGCACCGCAAGCAGCACCGTCCGCACCGGACGGGCATGTCGACCGGTGGCACCCGGGTCACGTTCGGCGACCTGGGCATCCAGGCGCTCGAGCCCGCCTACGTCACCAACCGCCAGATCGAGTCGGCGCGTATCGCGATCAACCGGCACATCAAGCGTGGTGGCAAGGTCTGGATCAACGTCTTCCCGGACCGCCCGCTGACGAAGAAGCCCGCCGAGACCCGCATGGGTTCCGGTAAGGGGTCCCCCGAGAAGTGGGTGACGAACGTGAAGCCCGGCCGGGTGCTCTTCGAGATGAGCTACCCGGACGACAAGCTGGCCCGCGAGGCCCTGCGTCGCGCCATCCACAAGCTGCCCATGAAGTGCCGGATCGTGACCCGTGAGGGTGGTGACATCTGATGGCGGCCGCTACCACTGCTGCCGAGCTGCGTGAGCTGACCGACGAGGAGCTCGTGCTGCGGGTCAAGGAGGCCAAGGAGGAGCTGTTCAACCTCCGCTTCCAGATGGCGACCGGGCAGCTGGACAACAACCGGCGGCTGCGTACCGTCCGGCACGACATCGCGCGGATCTACACGGTCATGCGCGAGCGCGAGCTGGGCCTCTCGGCCGCCCCGAGCGACAACGAGGGCGCGGCATGAGCGAGACAACGCAGACGCGCGGGGAGCGGAAGGTCCGTGAGGGCCTGGTCGTGTCCGACAAGATGGACAAGACGATCGTGGTGTCCCTCGAGGACCGCGTGAAGCACCCGCTGTACGGCAAGGTCATCCGGCGGACCAGCAAGGTCAAGGCGCACGACGAGGCCAACACGGCCGGCGTCGGCGACCGCGTCCGGCTGATGGAGACCCGGCCGCTGTCGGCCACCAAGCGGTGGCGGCTGGTCGAGATCCTGGAGAAGGCGAAGTGATCCAGCAGGAGTCGCGGCTGCGCGTCGCCGACAACACCGGTGCCAAGGAGATCCTGTGCATCCGGGTGCTGGGCGGTTCGGCGCGGCGCTACGCGGGGATCGGCGACACCATCGTCGCCACCGTGAAGGACGCGATCCCCGCGGCCGGGGTGAAGCGCGGTGACGTCGTCAAGGCGGTCATCGTGCGCACGGTCAAGGAGAAGCGTCGCCCGGACGGCAGCTACATCCGGTTCGACGAGAACGCCGCCGTCCTGATCAAGGACAACGGCGAGCCGCGGGGGACCCGCATCTTCGGCCCGGTCGGTCGCGAGCTCCGCGACCGCCGGTTCATGAAGATCATCTCCCTCGCGCCGGAGGTGCTCTAACTCATGAAGGTCAAGAAGGGCGACACGGTTCTCGTCATCGCCGGCAAGGACAAGGGCGCGAAGGGCAAGGTCATCCAGGCCTACCCCGAGCGCGACCGGGTCCTCGTCGAGGGCGTGAACCGGATCAAGAAGCACACGCGGGTGAGCCAGAACCAGCGGGGCGCGCAGTCCGGCGGGATCGTCACCCAGGAAGCGGCCATCCACGTCTCGAACGTGATGGTCGTCGACTCCGACGGCACGCCGACGCGCGTCGGCAAGAAGCTCGTCGAGTCCGAGGACGGCGGCAAGGCCAAGCGCGTCCGGATCTCCCGCAAGTCCGGGAAGGAGATCTGATGACCACCGCTGAGAAGGTCAACCCGCGCCTCAAGCAGCGCTACCTCGACGAGATCAAGGGTCAGCTGCAGGAGCAGTTCTCCTACGGGAACGTCATGCAGATCCCGGGTGTCGTGAAGGTCGTCGTGAACATGGGTGTCGGAGACGCCGCCCGTGACTCGAAGCTGATCGACGGCGCGATCCGCGACCTGGCCACCATCACCGGCCAGAAGCCGCAGGTCCGCCGGGCGACCAAGTCCATCGCGCAGTTCAAGCTGCGCGAGGGCATGCCGATCGGCGCGAAGGTCACCCTGCGCAACGACCGCATGTGGGAGTTCCTGGACCGGCTGCTCACGATCGCGCTGCCGCGTATCCGCGACTTCCGCGGCCTCTCGCCCAACCAGTTCGACGGGCGGGGCAACTACACGTTCGGTCTCACGGAGCAGTCCATGTTCCACGAGATCGACCCGGACTCGATCGACCGCCCGCGTGGCATGGACATCACCGTCGTGACCACCGCGACCACGGACGAGGAAGGCCGGGCGCTCCTGCGCCGGCTCGGCTTCCCCTTCAAGGAGAACTGAGAAGATGGCGAAGAAGGCGCTGAAGATCAAGGCCGCCAAGACCCCGAAGTTCAAGGTTCGCGGCTACACCCGCTGCCAGAAGTGCGGGCGTCCGCGCGCGGTCCTGCGCAAGTTCGGCCTCTGCCGGATCTGCGTCCGCGAGATGGCGCACGCCGGCGAGCTGCCGGGCGTCAGCAAGAGCAGCTGGTAAGCGAACCAGCTGTCGTTTCGTTCGCCGCAGGCCCCCTGGCACGCCGGGGGGAACCACGGTGGGAAAGAGACACCACACCATGACGATGACCGATCCGATCGCAGACATGCTCACTCGTCTGCGGAACGCGAACTCGGCCTATCACGACCAGGTCGTGATGCCGCACTCCAAGCTGAAGGTCGCCATTGCGGAGATCCTCCAGAAGGAGGGCTACATCGCGAGCCACCACACCGAGGACGCCGAGGTCGGCAAGTCCCTGGTAGTCGAGCTCAAGTACGGGCGGAACCGCGAGCGCAGCGTCGCCGGGCTCCGCCGGGTCTCGAAGCCGGGCCTGCGGGTCTACGCGAAGTCGACCAACCTGCCGCGTGTCCTCGGGGGCCTGGGCGTCGCGATCATCTCGACGAGCCAGGGCCTCATGACCGACAAGCAGGCCTACCGGACCGGCGTGGGCGGGGAAGTCCTCGCCTACGTCTGGTGAGAAGGGAGTAAGCGATGTCTCGCATCGGGAAGCTCCCGATCACCGTTCCGTCCGGCGTCGACGTCACGATCGACGGCCGCACCGTCACCGTCAAGGGCCCGAAGGGCACCCTGTCGCACACCGTGATCGCACCGATCACGGTCGCGCTGAACGACGGTGTCGTGTCGGTCGAGCGGCCGGACGAGGAGCGGAAGACCAAGGCCTACCACGGCCTCTCGCGGACCCTGGTGAACAACCTCGTCGAGGGCGTCACCAAGGGCTACGAGAAGAAGCTCGAGATCGTCGGCGTGGGTTACCGCGTCGTGCTCAAGGGCTCGAACCTGGAGTTCGCCCTCGGGTTCAGCCACCCCGTCGTCATCACGCCGCCGGAGGGCATCACCTTCGCCGTCGAGTCCCCGACCAAGTTCTCGGTCTCGGGTATCGACAAGCAGCTGGTGGGCGAGACCGCGGCGAACATCCGCAAGATCCGCAAGCCGGAGCCCTACAAGGGCAAGGGCGTGCGGTACGCCGGCGAGAACGTCCGCCGCAAGGTCGGGAAGACGGGTAAGTAAGCCATGGCCGACACGATTTCCGCCAACGCCAAGAAGCGCACCGGCTCGCGGGTGTCCGCAACCCGTCGGCGCGGGGTCACCCGCCGCCACGCCCGGCTGCGCAAGAAGCTCAGCGGGAGCCCCGACCGGCCGCGTCTGGCCGTCAAGCGGAGCTCGCGCCACCTGCACGTCCAGCTGATCGACGACGTCGCGGGCCACACGCTGGCCTCCGCGTCGACGCTCGACGCGGACGTGCGCGCCCTCGAGGGCGACAAGAAGGCCAAGGCCGTCAAGGTCGGCGAGCTCATCGCCGAGCGGGCCAAGGCCGCGGGCATCGACGCGGTCGTGTTCGACCACGGTGGCTTCGGCTACCACGGTCGCATCGCGGCACTCGCCGATGCCGCCCGCGAGGGAGGCTTGCAGTTCTGATGCACACCAACGTGATGGAAGGGACCGTCTGATGCCGGGACGTACGCGGCGCGAGGGCGGTGGACCGGGCGGGAACAACGACCGCCGGGACCGCCGCGACGGAGGCCGTGGCGGGGCGGCCCAGGACAAGACCCCGTACATCGAGCGGCTCGTCACGATCAACCGTGTCGCCAAGGTCGTCAAGGGTGGTCGACGCTTCAGCTTCACCGCCCTGATGATCGTCGGCGACGGCGACGGTCTGGTCGGCGTGGGCTACGGCAAGGCCAAGGAGGTCCCGGCCGCGATCGCCAAGGGTGTCGAGGAGGCGAAGAAGAACTTCTTCCGCGTCCCCCGCATCGGCGGCACGATCGTGCACCGGGTCCAGGGCGAGGCGGCCGCGGGTGTGGTCATGCTCCGTCCGGCCAGCCCCGGTACCGGTGTCATCGCCGGTGGTCCGGTGCGCGCCGTGCTGGAGTGCGCCGGCATCCACGACATCCTCTCGAAGTCGTTGGGCAGCGACAACGCGATCAACATCGTGCACGCCACGGTGGCCGCGCTGAAGATGATCCAGCGTCCGGAGGAGGTGGCGGCCCGTCGCGGCCTGCCGCTCGAGGACGTCGCGCCCGCCTCCATGCTCCGTGCCCGGGCCGAGGCCGCCCAGGCTGCGAGGGTGTGAGCGGGATGGCCGACAAGAAGCTGAAGGTCACCCAGGTCAAGTCCGCCATCGGCGGGCAGCGCAACCAGCGCGAGACCCTGAAGGCCCTCGGCCTGCGCAAGATCCGCCAGTCGCAGGAGTGGCCGGACAACTCGCAGGTTCGCGGGATGATCAACACGGTCCGTCACCTCGTGACGGTCGAGGAGGTGAGTTCCTGATGAGCGAGACGATCAAGGTTCACCACCTGCGTCCGGCTCCCGGCGCCAAGACCGCCAAGACCCGCGTGGGTCGTGGTGAGGGCTCCAAGGGCAAGACGGCCGGTCGCGGTACCAAGGGCACCAAGGCCCGCAAGACCGTGTCCCCGGCCTTCGAGGGCGGGCAGATGCCGCTGCACATGCGGCTGCCCAAGCTCAAGGGCTTCAAGAACCGGTTCCGGGTCGAGTTCCAGGTCGTGAACGTCGGCGACCTGGCCGTGCTCTTCCCGAAGGGCGGCGAGGTGACCCCCGAGGCCCTCGTCGAGGCAGGCGCGGTCCGCAAGGGCCACCCGGTCAAGATCCTCGGCACCGGGGACCTCGACGGTGTGAAGCTCACCGTCACCGCGAACGCCTTCTCCGGCTCCGCCAAGGAGAAGATCGTGGCCGCCGGCGGCTCTGCCAGCGAACTGTAAACAGGTACCACCGGCGACGCCGTCCGTACGGTCCGCCCCGAGAGGGGCGGCCGAACGGGCGGCGTCGTCGCTGTTAGAGTCGAATCCCACCCGGGCCATTAGTTCATCTGCGGCTGTCGGGGCGTAGACCAGGAGGATCACCGCGGTGCTCAGTGCATTCCGGGCGGCCCTCACGACCCCGGATCTCCGGAAGAAGATCCTCTTCACCCTCGGGGTCGTGGCCGTCTACCGGCTGGGGGCGAACATCCCGTCGCCCGGCGTGTCCTACCCCAATGTGCAGGAATGCATCCGCCAGGTCGAGGGCAGCGACAACGCTGGCATCTACTCGCTGATCAACCTGTTCTCCGGCGGGGCGCTCCTGCAGCTGTCCATCCTGGCCCTGGGGATCATGCCGTACATCACGGCGTCGATCATCATCCAGCTGCTCACCGTGGTCATCCCGCGGTTCGAGGCGCTGAAGAAGGAAGGCCAGTCCGGGCAGAACAAGCTCACCCAGTACACCCGGTACCTCACGATCGCGCTGGCGATCCTGCAGGCCACCGGGATCGTGGCGCTCGCGGACCGCGGCGCCCTGCTGGGCAACTGCAGCGAGCCCATCATCCCGAACTCCACGGTGTGGACGCTGTCGATCATCGTCATCGTGATGACGGCGGGCACCGCGATCGTCATGTGGCTCGGTGAGCAGGTCACGGAGAAGGGCATCGGCAACGGCATGTCGTTGCTGATCTTCGCCTCGATCGCCCACCGGATCCCGGCCGAGGGCATGAACATCCTCAACAACGCGGGCCCGCTCGTGTTCGCGGGTGTCTGCGTGTTCGGCCTGGCGATCATCGTGAGCGTCGTGTTCGTGGAGCAGGGGCAGCGCCGGATCCCGGTGCAGTACGCCAAGCGGATGGTCGGCCGCCGCATGTACGGCGGCACGTCGACGTACCTGCCGCTCAAGGTGAACCAGGCGGGCGTCATCCCGGTGATCTTCGGATCGTCGCTGCTGTACCTGCCGGACCTCATCTCCCGGCTGCTCGGCAACGAGGGCGGCTGGTTCCAGCAGTTCGTCCAGACCTACCTGGTCGACCAGTCCAACTGGCTACACATCCTCCTGTACGTCGCGCTCATCATCTTCTTCACCTACTTCTACGTGGGCATCACGTTCAACCCGGAGGAGCGGGCGGACGAGATGAAGAAGTTCGGCGGCTTCATCCCGGGCATCAGACCCGGCCGCCCGACCGCGGAGTACCTCAACTTCGTGCTCAGCCGGATCACCCTCCCCGGGTCCCTCTACCTGGGCATCATCGCCGTCCTGCCCAACTTCTTCCTGGGCATCACGGGCTCCGGTCAGAACCAGAACTTCCCCTTCGGCGGCACCGCGGTGCTGATCATGGTCGGGGTCGGGTTGGACACTGTGAAGCAGATCGAGAGCCAGCTCATGCAGCGCAACTACGAGGGTTTCCTGCGTTAGAGTGCGAACAGGGGGCCTTGTTCGACAGGCCGTCGAAGATGCACCATCGACACGGCCCGGGCCCTCAGGCCTCCGGGATACACCTCGCCGCCGCCATCGTGGGTGGCCCTGTAGAGAAAGCAAGGAGGTCGAGTTCCCAGTGCGACTCGTTCTCGTCGGCCCGCCTGGCGCGGGGAAGGGCACCCAGGCCACTCGCGTGGCCGAGAAGCTCGACATCCCCCACATCTCCACCGGCGACCTCTTTCGCGCGAACCTGAAGGACGAGACCCCGCTGGGGCTCGAGGCCAAGAGGTACATGGACGCGGGCGACCTGGTGCCGGACTCGGTCACCGTCGGGATGGTCAAGGACCGGCTCGCGGAGCCGGACGCCGCCAAGGGCTTCATCCTCGACGGGTTCCCGCGCACGGTGCCCCAGGCGGACTCCCTCGCGGAGATCCTCGACGGGTACGGTGTCCAGCTGGACGCGGTCGTCGAGTTCAAGATCGACGACGAGGTCGTCGTGGGTAGGCTCCTGGGCCGAGGCCGCTCGGACGACAACGAGGACGTCATCCGCAACCGGCAGCAGGTCTACCGGGACGAGACCGCCCCGCTGCTGGAGTACTACGCGGACCGGCTCGTCACGATCGACGCCGTCGGCGAGGTCGCCGAGGTCACGGACCGCGTCACGAAGGCGCTCGACGCGCGCAGCTAGCGGACCGAGGGAGGCCCGGGTGACCGGGAGGCGAGGCGGCGTGCGAGGCGCGCTGGCACGGCTACGGGGGCGAGACATCGAGCTCAAGAGCCAGGTCGAGATCGAGGCCATGCGGGCGGCGGGAGCCGTCGTCGCGGCCGCGCTGGCCGCTGTCGCCGACCTCGCCAAGCCCGGGGTCTCCACCGCCGAGCTCGACGCCGTCGCCGAGCAGGTGATCCGGGAGGCGGGGGCCGTGCCCTCGTTCCTGGGCTACCACGGCTTCCCGGCCAGCATCTGCGCGTCGGTGAACGAGCAGATCGTGCACGGCATCCCGTCGGCGGCGCAGGTGCTCGCCGAGGGCGACCTGATCTCCGTGGACTGCGGCGCCATCCTCGACGGCTGGCACGGCGACTCCGCCGTCACGCTGGCCGTGGGGGAGGCGTCCGACGCCGACCTCGCGCTGTCGAAGGCGTGCGAGGCGGCGATGTGGGCGGGCATCGAGGCCGTGCGCCCCGGGGCCCGCCTCACGGACATCTCCTACGCGATCCAGGAGGCCTGCCGGGCCGCCGCGGTCGCGGACGCGGCGGACTACGGGATCGTCGCCGAGTACGGCGGGCACGGGATCGGCACGTCCATGCACATGGACCCCTTCCTGCCCAACCACGGCGAGCCGGGCAAGGGCCCGAAGCTCGTCCCGGGGATGGCCCTGGCGATCGAGCCGATGCTCACCGCGGGGGACCCGGAGACCCGGGAGCTCGCGGACGGGTGGACCGTCGTCACCGAGTCCGGCGGACGCGCCGTGCACTGGGAGCACACCGTGGCGGTCACGGGGGACGGGCACTCCGTCCTGACCCTCCCGGCCTGACCTCCGCTCAGTCCAGGGGGTGGGCGGCCTCGTCCTTCGGCAGGCGCCAGAGGGTCAGGGCCAGGACCGCCAGGGGGACCGGGACCAGGGCCGCCAGGACGAAGGTCAGCGGGATGCCGATGGCCTCGCCCACCGGGCCCGCCAGCGCCGTCGACACCGGCATGAGGGCCAGCGAGACGAAGAAGTCCAGGCTGGAGACCCGGCCGAGCAGGTGCGGCGGGACCCGACGCTGCAGCAGCGTTCCCCAGATGACCATGGCCGCACCGTGCGCGGCACCGACCACGCACACGACGACCGCCATCACCCAGAGCCGGTCGGTGAAGCCGACCAGCGCCAGCGGGATCCCGCCGAGGCCCCACAGCAGGATCATCACGGTGAGGTACCGGCGTGGCATCCGGCCCGCCGAGGCGGCCAGCGACCCGACCGCCCCGCCCAGCCCGAACAGGGTCAGGACCAGGGCGTACCCGCCGGGTCCACTGCCCGTCTGGTCCCGGACGGCGAACGGCAGCAGCACTTCGATGGGCCCGATCACCACGAGCACCAGCAGCACGGCGAACGCCAGCGTGGCGAACAGCCAGCCGGTGCGCAGGAGGTAGCGGAACCCCTCGCGGAGGTCACCGAGGACGGAGGTCGCCTCGCGCTCCTCGTCCGCGGCGGGCGGCACGCGCATGAACAGCAGGGGGAGCAGCGCCAGCAGGTAGCCCGCGGAGGCGCCGCCCAGGGCGTACCCGGGGCCCAGGCCCGCGACCAGCACGCCCGCGAGCGCCGGTCCCGCCGCATACATCGTGACGGGTCGGAGGATGCCCTCCAGCCCGTTGGCGGCGAGCAGCTCGTCCGGAGGGAGCAGGGTCGGCAGGATCGCGGAGTACGCGGGGAAGAAGAAGGCCTCGGCGGACCCGACGACGAACGCGATCGCGGCCAGGCTCCACAGCTCCAGCGTGCCCGTCAGGGCCAGCGTGGCGGCCAGTGCGGCCATCGCGATCCGGACGGTCTCGACGAGCCGGAGCAGTAGCCGTCGGGACATCCGGTCGGCGGCCACCCCGCCCAGCAGCACCGACACCAGCAGCCCGGTCGCGGCCGCGGCGCTGACCAGCGACAGCTGCGACGGCCCGCCGCCCAGCTCGATGACCTGGTAGACCAGTGCGACGATCCAGAGCCCGCTCGCGAACAGCGAGGCGGCCATGGACGCGGCCAGCAGGGCGTAGTCGCGGTGCCGGAACGGGCGCAGCGGACGGGGCAGCCGCGTGGGTACGCTGGGGGTCGTTCCGGTGCTCACAGGACGTATCGGACCACCTGTACCGGGGTTGAGGTCAACCGGATTCCCGCGCGAGTACCCCCTTCGCGCAGCGGAAGTCAAGCACACGTACACTGGACCATCGGCGCGCCGTGTGGCGCCGGTTCCGGTCGTGTTCTGCGTTCGTCTCAGCACCCCTGGTCCCGTCCCGCCCCGTGGTGCGCCTGCAGTACCCCATCGAAGAAAATCTGTCACGGAACGCGGAGGACATGGCCAAGAAGGACGGGGCGATCGAGGTCGAGGGCCGGGTCGTCGAACCCCTGCCGAACGCGATGTTCCGCGTGGAGCTGGAGAACGGGCACCGGGTCCTCGCGCACATCAGCGGGAAGATGCGGCAGCACTACATCCGGATCCTCCCTGAGGACCGGGTGGTCGTGGAGCTCTCTCCGTACGACCTCTCCCGCGGCCGCATCGTCTACCGCTACAAGTGACTCGTTCGAGAACGGACAAGACGTGAAGGTCAAGCCGAGCGTCAAGCCGATCTGCGACAAGTGCAAGGTGATCCGCCGTCACGGGCGGGTCATGGTGATCTGCGAGAACCTGCGCCACAAGCAGCGCCAGGGCTGATCACCCGCACCTCGCGGAGCAGCTGCTCACAGAGGAACCCGACGGATCTGCCGCGCCACGAGAGGCGCGGTTCACCCCTGGTACCGGGCCAGGGCCCCGCCTAGTCAGTGGGGACGACCGTCGGGAGTACCCGGCACCGACAAGGAGACACCCGCCGCATGGCACGACTCTCTGGTGTCGACCTCCCCCGCGACAAGCGGATGGAGGTCGCACTGACCTACATCTTCGGGATCGGGCGTTCCCGCTCCCTCGAGATCCTCAGCGCCACGGGTATCAGCAAGGACCTGCGGAGCAAGGACCTGACCGACGAGCAGCTCGCGTCCCTGCGCGAGTACATCGAGGGCAACCTCCGCGTCGAGGGTGACCTTCGCCGCGAGGTGCAGGCCGACATCCGTCGCAAGATCGAGATCGGGTGCTACCAGGGCATCCGCCACCGTCGTGGACTTCCGGTCCGCGGCCAGCGCACCAAGACCAACGCGCGCGGTCGCAAGGGCCCGAAGAAGACCGTGGCGGGCAAGAAGAAGGCAGGTAAGAAGTAATGCCGCCCCGCACCCGTGGCGCGGCCGGACCCAAGAAGGTCCGCCGCAAGGAGAAGAAGAACGTCGCGCACGGCCACGCGCACATCAAGTCGACGTTCAACAACACCATCGTGTCCATCACGGACCCGACCGGTGCCGTCATCGCCTGGGCCTCCGCCGGTCACGTCGGGTTCAAGGGCTCGCGCAAGTCCACGCCGTTCGCGGCGCAGATGGCCGCCGAGTCCGCCGCCCGCAAGGCGGCCGAGCACGGCATGAAGAAGGTCGACGTCTTCGTCAAGGGGCCGGGTTCCGGCCGCGAGACCGCGATCCGCTCGCTCCAGGCCGCAGGCCTCGAGGTCGGGACGATCTCGGACGTCACGCCCCAGCCGCACAACGGATGCCGCCCGCCCAAGCGGCGCCGGGTCTAAGGGAAAGGGAGTAACCACTCATGGCTCGTTACACCGGACCCATGACCCGCAAGTCCCGCCGACTGAAGGTCGACCTCGTCGGCGGCGACCAGGCCTTCGAGCGTCGCCCGTATCCGCCCGGCCAGCACGGCCGGATCCGGATCAAGGAGACCGAGTACCTCCTGCAGATGCAGGAGAAGCAGAAGGCGCGCTTCGCCTACGGCGTGCTGGAGAAGCAGTTCCGCTCGTACTACGAGGAGGCGAACCGCCGTTCCGGCAAGACCGGTGACGAGCTGCTCCGCATCCTCGAGTCGCGGCTGGACAACGTCGTCTACCGGGCGGGCCTCGCGCGCACCCGGCGGATGGCCCGGCAGCTGGTGAACCACGGGCACTTCCTGGTCAACGGCCAGAAGGTGGACATCCCCAGCTTCCGCGTCTCGCAGTACGACATCATCGACGTCAAGCCGAAGTCGATGAGCCTCGACCCGTTCGTCATCGCGAAGGAGCTCGTCGGCGACCGTCCGGTCCCGGCGTGGCTGCAGGTCGTCCCGTCGAACCTGCGGATCCTCGTGCACCAGCTCCCCGAGCGGGCGCAGATCGACACGCAGGTCACCGAGCAGCTGATCGTCGAGCTCTACTCCAAGTAGGCGCTCGCCGGTCTCCTGGTCGTCCCCCCGCCCTGCAGTGGGGCGGGGGGCTCACTGCGGCATCAAATAGTGGGTGCCGCGGCATACGAAGGAGATACGTACTGTGCTGATCTCTCAGCGCCCCACCCTGACCGAGGATTCGGTCACCGAGACCCGCTCCCGGTTCGTCATCGAGCCGCTCGAGCCCGGCTTCGGCTACACGCTCGGCAACTCGCTCCGCCGCACTCTGCTGTCCTCCATCCCGGGGGCCGCGGTGACCAGCATCCGCATCGACGGCGTGCTGCACGAGTTCACCACCGTCCCGGGGGTGAAGGAGGACGTCACCGACATCATCCTGAACCTCAAGGAGCTCGTGGTGAGCTCCGAGGAGGACGAGCCGGTCACGATGTACCTGCGCAAGCAGGGCCCGGGTGCGGTCACCGCGGGGGACATCGTCCCGCCCGCCGGTGTCACCGTGCACAACCCGGACCTGCACATCGCCACGCTGAACGACAAGGGCCGCCTCGAGGTGGAGCTCGTCGTCGAGCGGGGTCGTGGCTACGTCCCGGCGATGCAGAACAAGGCCACCGGCGCCGAGATCGGCCGCATCCCGGTCGACTCGATCTACTCGCCGGTGCTGAAGGTGACCTACAAGGTCGAGGCCACCCGTGTCGAGCAGCGCACGGACTTCGACAAGCTGGTCCTGGACGTCGAGTCGAAGCCGTCCATCGGCCCGCGCGACGCCCTGGCGTCGGCAGGCAAGACCCTCGTCGAGCTGTTCGGCCTCGCCCGCGAGCTGAACGTCGACGCCGAGGGCATCGAGATCGGCCCGTCGCCCCAGGAGGCGGACACCATCGCGGCCTTCGCGATGCCGATCGAGGAGCTCGACCTCACGGTCCGGTCCTACAACTGCCTCAAGCGCGAGGGCATCCACACCGTGGGTGAGCTCGTCGGGCGCAGCGAGGCGGACCTGCTGGACATCCGCAACTTCGGCGCGAAGTCGATCGACGAGGTCAAGATGAAGCTCGTCGGCCTCGGTCTCGCGCTCAAGGACAGCCCGCCCGGGTTCGACCCCTCCGCCGCAGCCGCCGACTACGGCAGCGACGGTGGCTACGACGCCGACCCGTTCGGTGACGACGGCCAGGACTACGCAGAAACGGAGCAGTTGTAGCCATGCCTCAGCCCACCAAGGGGGCTCGCCTCGGCGGGTCGCCCGCTCACCAGCGGCTGATCCTGGCCAACCTGGCTACCGCGCTGTTCCAGCACGGCCGGATCACCACCACCGAGGCGAAGGCCCGCAGGCTGCGGCCCTACGCCGAGCGGCTGATCACCAAGGCGAAGCGGGGCGACCTGCACAACCGCCGGGAGATCATGAAGCTCATCCGCGACAAGTCGGTCGTGCACCGGCTCGTCGAGGAGATCGGCCCGTTCTACGCGGACCGCAACGGTGGCTACACGCGCATCACGAAGACGATGCCGCGCAAGGGCGACAACGCCAAGATGGCCGTCATCGAGCTGATCCAGCAGAAGACGGTCACCGACGAGGCCAACCGTGCCCGCCGGGCCGCCGCCTCGCAGGCCACCGCGGAGACCCCCGCGGAGACCACGGACGACGACGCCATCAAGGCCGCCCAGGCGGCCTCGACGGAGGCCGCGGAGGAGCTCGCCGCCTCCGAGGAGTCGCCCGCCGAGGAGTCCACCTCGACCGCCGACGCGCCGTACGGCGAGGGCAGCCACGCCCCGCTCGAGGACGCCGCCGAGGCTCCCGAGGGTTTCCCGGTCAAGGGCAACGAGGACTCGAAGCTGTACCACGTGCCCGGGACGGCGCACTACGACCGCACCGTGGCCGAGGTCTGGTTCGCCACCCCGGAGGCCGCCGAGGCCGCAGGGTTCGCGCTGCCGGCGTCGCAGCAGGAGAAGGCCGATTCCTGAGGTTCCACCCGTGACCGAGCCCGTCGTCCTCCCGGACGGCGGGCTCGTTCGCTTTCGTCTCGACGTCGCCTACGACGGCACGGACTTCTCGGGATGGGCCACGCAGCCTGCGCTGCGGACGGTGCAGGGGGTGCTCACCGAGGCCCTGTCCCGTCTCCTGCGGTCGTCCGTGCAGCTCACCGTGGCGGGGCGGACCGATGCCGGGGTGCACGCCTCGGGCCAGGTCGCGCACACCGACCTCGCGGACCTCGACACGGCGTGGCTGGTGCGCAGGCTCGCCCGGCTGCTCCCACCCGACGTCCGCGTCCGCGCGGTCACACCGGTCCCCCCACAGTTCGACGCCCGGTTCTCGGCCCTCCGCCGGCACTACGAGTACCGCGTGGCGACCGCCCCGTGGGGAGCGGAGCCGTTGCGCGCCAGGGACACCCTGTCCTGGCCGCATCCCGTCGACCTCGCCGCGGTGCACGCGGCCTCGGCGCTGCTCGTCGGCGAGCACGACTTCGCCGCCTTCTGCAAGCGCCGGGAGGGGGCGACCACCGTGCGGGGGCTGGAGCGCCTGTCGTGGTCGGCGTCGAACGGTGTCCTGGTCGCGGAGCTGTCCGCGGACGCGTTCTGCCACTCGATGGTGCGCAGCCTGATCGGCGCGTTGCTGGAGGTCGGGCGGGGGCGAGGGGCGGTCGACTGGCCCGCGTCGCTGCTGGCGCGGCGCGAGCGGGAGTCGGGAGTGCCGGTGGCACCGGCCCACGGCCTGACGCTCGTGGGAGTGGACTACCCCGCCGACTCCGATCTGGCGGCGCGAGCGGTGGTCACGCGGAACGTGCGGGCGTCGCTTCCTTGATCGCACGTTTCGTGCTCCCAGCGTCGTGACCACCGCGCTGAGCGCACGCAGACAGCGATCTTGCCGCGCTGAGAGCACGAAACGTGCGATCTTCAGCGCCCCCTGAGCTCCCGCACATTCACCACGAGCAGGATCAGGGCGGCGAGCGCCAGGGCCCCAGCGGTCACGATCTTCCAGCCGGACAGCAGCGCGACCACCACACCCGTCACGACCAGGGCGGTGATCGCCAGCCCGGCGAGGCTGGCCGCGAACTCGATCGACCGGCGTCGGGCCACGGACTCCACCACCGCGAAGGCGACCAGGCCGATCGCGAACCACAGCAGCGTCGACAGCTGCGGCCAGAAGAGCAGCGCCCCCAGCCCGCCGATCAGCACCGGGATCGAGAGCGCCGCCCACACCCGCAGGAACCGCGACCGGAAGTCCGCGGGCACCACGTACGGCAGGTGCGGGCGGTGTAGGTGGGCGTCCGGCGGCCCGGCGGGACGCGGGCCCGCCAACCGGTCGGCCTGGACGTCGATCTCCTCGGTGAGCCGCACCCTCTCGGCGACCAGCGACTTCAGGGTCGACTCCTTCGCGTGCAGCTCTGCGACGTGCTCGGAGAGGCCGGGGGCGGCGTCGGACCGGGCGGCGAGGGTGCGGATCTCCGCGTAGAGCCCGCGGACGGCGAGCCGCTCGGCGGTGATCTGGGTCTCGAGCTCGTCCACCCGGGTCTGCAGCAGTTTCATCCGCTCGGCGAGGGCTGCGGCCTCCTCCTCGGCGGTCGCCGGGACCTTGTCCAGGCCCGCCCAGCCGAGCGGGTCCGCCCAGGAGACGCGGACGGTCCCGTCGCGTTCGTAGCGGGGGCCCGCGGGTGCCCGCTCGCCCCCGAACGAGTCCTTGGTGTCCAGGCCCCAGAGGCCGCGGAAGTCGCGCAGCCAGGGCGTGCCGTCGTCGATCGGGACGACGGTCCACTCGTCGACCCGGGCGCCGTCACCCCGGGCGTAGTCGATGTACGGGATGTCGAAGCCGCCGGTGCCCGGCACGGGGGCGAACGGCGTGAGCCAGCGCCGCACGCGTTGGACGAACCGCAGCACCGCGCGCAGGGCAGGCAGACCCACGCTGACCACGTAGTCCCCGGCCACGAACGCGTGCGAGTGCGAGCCGGCGCCGGGGTAGAGCACCGGATGGTCGCCCTCGCGGTCCAGCAGCGGATCGTCCCAGCGGCGGCGCAGGTCGTCCCCGGTGTGGTCGTGGGAGGAGCCCGCGACCCAGGTGGGGACGAGCTCGCCCGCAGGCCCCGGGGCGAGGTACACGGCGACGGTCTCCCAGTCCGCCTCGTGGTCGTTGACGCCGTGGAACGTCGAGCGCCAGTCGTTGAAGGCGTAGAAGTACCAGTACTGCAGGACCGTGTAGCCCGCCGTGCGGACCACGCGACCGTAGTAGGTGGCACCGCGCAGCTCGAGGCTGTTCTGGTGGGCGGCGGCGACCAGCCCGTTGGGCACCTTGCCGCGCACGAGCAGCGACAGCCGCAGCACGACGTCGATCAGCCGCGCGATCACGCCCACCGCCGCGAACCGCCCGATCCCGCCGACCCGCGGTCGCTCGGTGCGCCTCCAGTGGCGGACCTCCTTGGCCCGCAACGACTTCTGCACGAACCGCAGGTGCAGCCGGTGCTCCCGGTAGCGGCGGCCCTCCTCGGCGAGCGAGTCCAGGGTCAGCTCGCCCGCGGGGATGAGCGGGGCGTCCCGGTCGTCCCACAGGCTGCACCGCGCGACGTAGTCGTCCACCGCGATCGGCAGGAACAGCTCGCCGTGGGTGTAGCGGAGGATGGGTTCGTGACGGCGGAGCAGCGCGAGATCTGCGGGAACCGCCGGATCGGGAGCGGACGGTTCCATGCGACCAGCGTAGGCGGTGTTTCGACTCCGTTGCCACGCTTGCCCGGGGAGGTGCGGGGCTGCATGGTCGGTCGGATGAGCGAGCCGATCCGGACCGTCGACCTGGGGTCCCCCGATCCCACGGCGGTCGACGCCTCCCTGCGCGAGGCGGGTTTCCTGCTGGTGACCGGGCACGGGGTGCCCCCGGGGCTCGCCGCGGAGGTGCGCGCCGAGGCGCAGGCCTTCCTCACACAGCCCCTCGCGGAGAAGGAGCGGTTCTCGGCGCGGATCGGCGGGCGCGGATGGCTCGCTCCCGGCGTCGAGGCGAACGGGGCGATCGAGGGCGAGTCGGTTCCGGACCTCAAGGAGTCCCTCGCGTTCGGGCCGGAGACGCCGACCGGCGACCCGGCCGTCGACGTGTGGTTCCCGCCGAACGTCTGGCCGTCGGCGGCGCTGCGGGCGGCGGTGCGCGAGTACGCCGCGCACATGCGTCGGCTGTCCGACGCGCTGCTCGCCCTCTGCACCTCCCTGCTGGAGGCGCCCGCCTTCGACACGGTGAACCCGACGTGGACCTTCAACGTCAACCGGTACCCGCCGCTGACCGAGGTCGGCGAGCCCGCGCCGGGGCAGTTCCGGATCGGCCCGCACACGGACTTCGGCACGGTCACGGTGCTGGACCGCGAGCCCGGCGCGGGCGGACTGCAGGTGCACACGGACGCCCGCGGCTGGCGGGACGCGCCCTACGACCCGGCCGCCCTCACGATCAACATCGGCGACCTGCTCGCGTTGTGGAGCGGGGGGCGTTGGCGCTCCGGCAGGCACCGGGTGCTCCCCCCGCAGGCGGGCGCACCGACCGAGGAGCTGGTGTCGCTGGTCTGGTTCTTCGAGCTGGACCACGACGCCGTCGTCACCCCGCTCGACGGCGGCCCCGCGGTGACGTGCGGACCCTTCATCCGCGAGCGGCTCGACGCCATCTCCGTAGGCTGACCCCCATGTCCCTGGGCTTGGAGATCGCACTGGAGGAGGCCCGGAAGGGTCTGGCGTCGGGCGGGATCCCGATCGGGGCCGCCCTGCTGGGGCCCGACGGCGAGGTGCTCGGCCAGGGCCACAACCGGCGCGTGCAGGACGACGACCCCTCGGTGCACGGCGAGACGGCGGCCTTCCGCAACGCGGGCAGGCAGCGGGACTACCGGCGCACGACGATGGTCACCACGTTGTCGCCCTGCTGGTACTGCAGCGGCCTGATCCGGCAGTTCAACATCGGCGCCGTGGTGATCGGCGAGGCCCGCACGTTCCACGGCGGCCACGACTGGCTCGCCGAGCACGGCGTCGCGGTCACGGTGCTCGACGACGAGCGGTGCGTGCGCCTGATGGAGGACTTCATCGCCGCGAAGCCGGAGCTGTGGAACGAGGACATCGGCGTCGCGGAGTAGCTCGTTCC
>NZ_JACBXB010000319.1 GCF_013870575.1 Pseudonocardia pini | reverse complement strand
ACCCGCCCGCGGCGGGCGACCCACTCGGGCTGACCACCCAGGAGCTGGCCGTGGCACGCGCGGTGGCCCGCGGCCGCACCAACAGCGAGACCGGGGCCGAGCTGTTCATCACCGGCCGGACCGTGGCGTTCCACCTCAGCAACATCTACGCGAAGCTCGGCATCTCCTCGCGCCGCGAGCTCGCCGCGCAGCTGACTGGAAGGTCTGCTGGAAGGTCCTGACAGGACCACCGGCCGGGCGGCGCCGCCATCCTGGTCCCCCTCGGCGAGGAGGGGCGATGCGCGTGACCGTCGATCTGTTCCGAGCCGCCGACGGACGACTCGAGGGCACCGTCCACGCCCCGGACGACGCGGGCCGCCCGTTCGCGGGCCTGCTCGACCTGCTGCGCCTGCTGGAGGACCTGGACCTCGGTCCGGACACAGGGGGAACCGATGACCGAGCACCCGCGGACTGACCTGCGCCCGACCCCCGCCGACGGCGCGACGGGCCACGCCAGGCTCACCGCGGCGACCGGCCTGCTGTTCGTGGGCCTGTTCGTGGCCGCGCTGGTGCTGCTGCACACCTCCCCCGGCCTCGGGGTGGCGGACGCGGACTACGCCGCGTTCTACGCCGACGGCGGCGGGAGAACGCTCGTCACGATCGGCACCACCCTCGTCCCCTTCGCCGGGATCGCCTTCCTCTGGCACCTCACGACGCTGCGGCTGCTGGTCCGCGCCCGGACGCCCACGCCCTCGGCCATCCCGGACGGGCTGCAGCTGCTGTCCGGGATCATGTTCGTGGTGCTGCTGTTCGTCGGCACCGGGGCGGCGGGCGCGACGGCCCTGCTCATGGACCTCACGAACGCGCCCCTGCCGTCCGTCGGGATCGCCCGGTCGCTGTCCGGGCTGGGCTACGGGATCGTCTTCGTCTACGCGATCCGCGGCGCCGGCATGTACGCGATCACCTCGACCACCCTGCTCGCCAAGGCCGGCCTGCTCCCCCGCTGGGCCGCCGTCGTCGGCTACCTGCTGGCGGCCGTCCTGCTCCTCGCGACGACGTTCAACCCCGCCGTCGTCCTCGTGTTCCCCGCCTGGGTCCTGCTGATCAGCGCGATGGTGCTGGTCACGAGCCGCTCCACGAACCCCGACCAGGAAGGTGTCGCATGACGACCGCCCGCAGCGCCGACGAGATCCCGGGCCCGAAGGGCCTCCCGCTCGTCGGGAACATGTTCGACATCCCCGCCGGACACACCATGCAGACGCTGATGGACCTGACCCGGGAGTACGGCCCGATGCTCCGGCTCCGGACCCCGTTCGGCGACCGGTTCGTCGTCTCCGGTCTGGACGAGGTCGACCAGCTCTGCGACGACACCCGCTTCGACAAGTTCGTCGGCGTCTCGCAGCGGATCATCCGGGAGCTCCGGCCGAGCGCCGGGCTGTTCACCGCGGACACCGACGACCCGGACTGGCAGCAGGCGCACAACATCCTGCTCCCCAACTTCAGCCAGCAGGCGATGCAGGGCTACCTGCCGATGATGGTCGACATCGCCGGACAGCTGATGCAGAAGTGGGACCGGCTCAACCCCGGCGAACCGGTCGACGTCACCGCGGACATGACCCGGCTGACCCTCGACACGATCGCCCTGTGCGGGTTCGGCTACCGCTTCAACTCGTTCTACCGCGAGGACCAGCACCCGTTCGTCGAGGCGATGCTCGGGATGCTCACCGAGTCCCAGACCCAAGCCCGGCAGCTCAAGGTGCAGCGGGCACTGCGCAGGCGGGCCGCGCGGCGGATGGAGGCGGACGTCGCCTACATGGAGAGCGTCGTCGCGTCGATCATCGCCGAGCGACGCAAGGCGGGCGACGCCGCCGACCACCAGGACCTGCTCAGCTGCATGCTGCACGGGGTGGACAAGCGCAGTGGCGAGAAGCTCTCCGACGCCAACATCATCGCCCAGTGCAACACCTTCCTCGTCGCGGGCCACGAGACGACCAGCGGGTTGCTCTCCTTCGCCGTGTCCTACCTGCTCAAGGCACCCGAGGTCGTGGCCAGGGCGAACGAGGAGGTCGACCGCGTCCTGGGCACCGACCTGGCGGTGACGCCGACCTACCAGCAGGTCCAGGGGCTCACCTACGTCACGCAGATCCTCAACGAGATCCTGCGGCTGTGGCCGACCGCGCCCGCGTTCACGCGCTACCCCTACGAGGACGTCGTGCTCGGCGGGTACGCGATCCCGAAGGGCACCTCGCTCACCGCGCTGACCCCGATGCTGCACCGGCTCCCGTCGGTCTGGGGCGAGAACGCCGAGGAGTTCGATCCCGACCACTTCCGCCCCGAGACCCGCGCCGCGATCCCGCCGAACGCGTTCCGGCCGTTCGGCGCCGGGCAGCGCGCGTGCATCGGGCGGCAGTTCGCCATGCAGGAGGCCGTGCTGGTCCTCGGCATGCTGCTGCAGCGCTTCGAGCTGGTGGACGAGTTCGACTACCGACTGCGGATCAAGGAGGCGCTGACCCTCAAGCCGGAGGGCCTGCGGATCGCCCTGCGCCCGCGGACCGGCCGGACCACCGGCACCACCCCGGCCCCGCCGCAGGTCACGGGCGGCACCCTCACCGAGCGGCCCGCCCCGCGCCTGCTCCCGATGGGCGACCGGCACAACACCCCGCTGACGGTGCTGTTCGGCTCGAACCTCGGCACGGCCGAGGGCATCGCCACGCGCATCGCGCAGGACGGCGCCGAACGCGGCTTCGCGGTGACCCTCGGGGCTCTCGACGACCATGTCGGCGAGCTGCCGAGCACGGGTGCGCTGGTCGTCGTGTGCGCCTCGTACAACGGGCAGCCGCCGGACAACGCCGAGCGGTTCTGCCGCTGGATCCAGGCGGCGGACACGAAGGCCGACGCCGCCGCCGGGCTGGCGTTCGCCGTGTTCGGCTGCGGCAACATGGACTGGGCCTCGACCTACCAGGCCGTGCCGACCCTGATCGACACCGCGCTGGCGGCGCACGGCGGCAGCCGGATCCGGCCGCGCGGCGAGGGCGACGCCCGCTCGGACTTCGACGGCCAGTACCAGCGGTGGTACGCCGAGCTCTGGCCCGCGCTGACCGAGGCGCTGGGCCTCGACGAGCAGAGCGCGGGCGCCGCCGAGGCGACCGAGCGCCTGCACGTCACCATGACCAACCGGCAGACCACCAACCCGCTGGTGATGTCCTACCGGGCCCTGCCCGCCACGGTGCTGGTGAACCGCGAGCTCAACGGCGCCGGGGCGGGCACCTCCACCCGGCACGTCGAGATCGCGCTGCCGCCGGGCCTGGAGTACTCGACCGGGGACCATCTCGGTGTCCTGCCGCGCAACGGCTGGCCGATCATCCGCCGGGTGATCGCGAGGTTCGGGCTCGACGCGGGCACCTACCTCACGATCAGCCAGGCGGGCAGCTCGTACACGCACCTACCGATCGACGAGCCCGCGCCGTTGCTGGGGATCCTCGGCAGCTGCGTCGAGCTGCAGGACGTGGCGAGCCGCTCGGACATCGCGGTCCTGGCCGGCTACACGTCGGACCCGGTGCAGCGCGAGGAGCTGCTCGGCCTCTCGACGCTCGACGACGACGGCGTGGCCCGCTACCGCGAGCGCGTCGGGGCGCGCCGGGCGACCCTGCTCGACCTGCTCGACGAGTTCCCGTCCTGCGACCTGCCCTTCCACGCCTACCTCGACCTGCTGCCCCCGCTCCGACCGCGGTACTACTCGATCTCCTCCTCGCCGGCCGTCACGAAGTCCTGCGACGTGACCGTCGGGCTGCTGCGCGGGCCCGCGCGCCGTGGCGAGGGGACCTTCACCGGCGTGTGCTCGGGGCACCTCGAGCAGGCCGGGCCGGAGAGCACGGTGTTCGTCTTCGTGCGCAGGCCGCGGATCCCGTTCCGCCCGCCGGAGAACCCGCACATCCCGATGATCATGGTCGGCGCCGGGACCGGGCTGGCGCCCTTCCGTGGGTTCCTCCAGGAGCGGGCCGCGCTGAAGGACAGGGGGGTGCCCGTCGCGGAGTCGCTGCTGTTCTTCGGCTGTCGCACCCCGGACACCGACTTCCTCTACGCCGACGAGCTCAAGGGCTACGAGGCGGCGGGGGTCGCGCGGCTGCACACCGCCTTCTCGCGGGCGACCGAGTCGGGGCGGAAGTACGTCCAGCACGCGATCGCGGCGGAGCAGGAGCAGGTCTGGGACCTGCTGGAACAGGGTGCGATCGTCTACGTCTGCGGCAACGCTGCCACGATGGCCCCCGGCGTGCGCGCGGCCCTGACCGAGGTCTACCGCGCCCGGACCGGCGGCTCGGAGACCGCCGGGGACACGTGGCTGGCGGGCCTGCGCGCCCAGGACCGCTACCTCGAGGACATCTGGGGGGAGACGGACGCCCGCTGACCCCCGGCCGCCGAGGAGTGCCGGAGCGGTGACCCGTACTGCGACAACCGGGGCCGCCCCGGCCCTGGAACCGTCCTGGACGACGCCCGGGTCGCCGGGCGCGGCGGAGGGAGTGCGGTGCGGGTACGGGGAGCGGTGGCGCTGGTCACGGGAGGGGCGTCGGGGCTCGGGCTGGCCACGGCCGAACGCCTGGTGGCCGAGGGGGCGGAGGTCGTGCTCGTCGACCTCCCGTCGTCGGACGGGACGGCGGTGGCGGAGAAGGTCGGCGCGGTGTTCGCGCCCGCGGACGTCCGCGATCCCGAGCAGGTCGCGGCGGCGGTGGCGGTGGCGGGCGAGCGGGGACCGCTGCGGGTGGCGGTGAACTGCGCCGGCATCGGCGACCCGGCCCGGACGCTGTCCCGGAGCGGGCCCCTCGACCTGGCGCGGTTCGCCCGCGTCGTGGAGATCAACCTCGTCGGGACGTTCAACGTGATCCGGCTGGCCGCCGAGGCCATCGCCCGCACCGACGAGGTCGACGGCGAGCGCGGAGTCGTCGTGAACACCGCGTCCGTCGCGGCCTTCGACGGGCAGATCGGGCAGGCGTCGTACTCGGCCTCGAAGGGCGGGATCGTGGGGATGACCCTGCCGATCGCCCGCGACCTGGCGAGCGTGCTGATCCGGGTCGTGACGATCGCGCCGGGCATGTTCGCCACCCCCATCCTGCGCGGCCTGTCCGACGAGGCCCGCGCCTCGCTGGAGTCCCAGGTCCCCCATCCCTCCCGGCTCGGCGAGCCGAGCGAGTACGCGGACCTGGTGGCGCACGTCGTCGCCAACCCGATGCTCAACGGCGAGACGATCCGGCTGGACGGCGCGATCCGGATGGCGCCGCGATGACGGCCCCCGCCGCCCTGGTCACCGGGGCCTCGCGCGGGATCGGCGCCCTGATCGCCGAGAAGCTGGCCACCGCCGGGTGGGACCTGACGGTGAGCGCCCGCTCGGCCGGCCCGCTCCAGGAGCGGGCCGCGGCGCTGGCAGGCCACGGCGGGACGGTCCGGGCGGTGACCGCCGACATGGGGAGCGAGGAGGAGGTTCTCGCGCTCGCCGACGCCCACGTCGAGGCGTTCGGCCGGGTCGACGCCCTGGTGCTCAACGCCGGGATGGGTTCGATCGGCGCGATCGCGGACTTCCCGGCCCGCCGGTTCGACAAGCTCTACGCGGTCAACGTCCGGTCGGCCTTCGTGCTGGTCCAGCGGCTGCTGCCGACGCTGCGGACGTCCGCCGCCGGCGAGCGTGGCACGGCGAAGGTGATCGCGGTGTCCTCGCTGACCGGGGTCGCGGGCGAGCCGCTCAACTCGGCCTACGGAGCGAGCAAGGCCGCGCTGACCTCGCTGTGCGAGACGCTGAACACCGAGGAGTCCGAGGGCGGGGTCACGGCGACGGCGGTCTGTCCCGGCTATGTGGCCACGGACATGACCGCGCCCCTCGCGGACCAGGTCGCGCCCGAGGCGATGATCGACGCCGCCGACGTCGCGGAGCTGGTGGTGGCCCTGACCCGGCTCGGCCGCTCGGTCGTGGTGCCGAGCATCCCGATGACCCGCCCCGGCCCGCACCTCTGGCGGGCCTGACCGCCGGTGTGGGTCGTG
>NZ_JACBXB010000318.1 GCF_013870575.1 Pseudonocardia pini | reverse complement strand
GATCACCGCCGGTGCGACGACGGAGGGAGCCCGGAGCGCCTCCGCGGCGAGCCGCGCGAAGGCCCCGGCCGTCGGCACCCGCTGCACGGGGTCCTTGGCCATCCCGGCCGCGACGACGGCGTCGAACGGCTGCAGCCGCGGGTCCCGCGCGCTGGGCCGCGGGATCGGGGCGTGCACGTGCGCGGCGATCACCGCGGCCGCCGTCGCGCCCGAGTACGGCCGCTCACCGGTCAGGCACTCGTGGAGCAGACAGGCGAGGGAGTAGACGTCGCTGCGGTGGTCCTCGCCGGTCCCGGTGATCCGCTCCGGGGCGAGGTAGCCCGCCGTGCCCACCACGCCGTTCGCAGTGGTCAGCACGGTCTCGGAGGCCAGCGAACGGACGATCCCGAAGTCCACCAGGTACACGAAGTCGCCCGCGGCGAGCAGCGTGTTCGACGGCTTGACGTCCCGGTGGACCAGCCCCGCCGCGTGCGCCGCGTCGAGCGCCGACGCGAGCTGCTCGACGATCCGGACCGCCGCCGCGGGCGCGAGCGGTCCCTGCTCGCGCAGCCGGGCCCCGAGGTCCTCGCCCTCGACGAACCGCATGTCCAGGAACAGCGCGCCGTCGATCTCGCCGTAGTCGTGGATCGGGATCACGGTGGGGGCGTTGAGCTGCGCGGCGAGCTCGCACTCGCGGCGGAACCGAGCCTCGAACTCGGCGTTCCCGGAGTGCTCGGCCCCGAGCCGCTTCAGCGCGACGACCCGCTTGCGCCGGGTGTCGAAGGCACGCCAGACCTCGCCCATGCCCCCGCGGCCGACCAGCTCGTCGAGCCGGTAGGGCCCGAACGTCTCGGCCACCCATGTCCCTTTCGCACCGATCTTCGACGCTAGCGGATCACTCACCGTGCCGACTCGGTAGAGCTACGGTGAGGTGGTGACGAACCCGTTCCTCGCGCCGAGCACGCTCCCGTACGGCCTCCCGGACTTCGCCGCCATCACCGACGAGCACTATCTGCCGGCCTTCGAGGCCGGGATGGCGGAGCAGCGGGCGGAGATCGAGGCGATCGTCGCATCCGGGGAACCGACGTTCGCGAACACGATCGAGGCCCTCGAGCTCTCCGGTCGCACGCTGGACCGGGTCTCGCGCGTGTTCTTCAGCCGCGCGGGTGCGGACACCACGCCGCGGATCGAGGAGGTCCGGGCCGCCGTCGCACCGATCCTCGCGGCGCACGCGGACGAGATCTCGCTGGACCCGCGGCTGTTCGGCCGGATCTCGGCGGTGCACGCGGATCGCGAGGGGCTCGATCCCGAGTCGAAGCGCCTCGTCGAGCGCTACTTCACCGACGCCGTCCGGGCCGGTGCTCAGCTCGGCGAGGCGGAGCAGGAGCGGCTCAAGGCGCTCAACGCGGAGCTGTCCTCGCTGTCCACCACCTTCTCGACCCGCCTGCTCGGCGGCGCGAACGCCGCGGCGGTGCACGTCCACGACGTCGCCGAGCTGGACGGGATGTCCCCCGGCGCGATCTCGGCCGCGGCCGCGGCGGCCTCCTCCCGCGGGCACGGGAGCGGGTTCCTGCTCACGCTGGTGCTGCCGACCGGTCAGCCCGTGCTGGGCTCGCTGACGGACCGTGACCTGCGCCGGGAGGTGTTCGAGGCCTCGGTCGGGCGCGGCGCGTCCGGGGACTTCGACACCCGGGACGTCGTCGTGCGGATCACCGCGCTGCGGGCCGAACGGGCCAGGCTGCTCGGCTACCCGACGCACGCCGCGTACGTCATCGAGGACTCCACGGCCGGCTCGGTCGACGCCGTCGCGGCCATGCTCGCCGACCTCGCCCCGCCCGCGATGCGCAACGCGGACGAGGAGGCGGCCGAGCTCGCCGAGACCGCCGGGCACGTGCTGGAGCCGTGGGACTGGACGTTCACCGCCGAGCAGGTGCGGCGCGAGCGGTTCGAGGTCGACGCCGCCGTGCTGCGGCAGTACCTGGAGCTGGAGTCGGTGCTGGAGCACGGTGTGTTCCACGCGGCGGAGGAGCTCTACGGCATCCAGCTGCACCCGCGCCACGACCTGGTCGGCTACCACCCGGACGTCCGGTTCTGGGAGGTGTTCGACGCGGACGGCACGCCGCTGGGGCTGTTCGGCGGCGACTACTACGCGCGGGAGTCGAAGCGCGGCGGCGCGTGGATGAACGCGCTGGTCGGGCAGTCCTTCCTCCTGGACGAGCGGCCGGTGGTGATGAACACGCTCAACATCACCAAGCCTGCCGAGGGTGAGCCGACGCTGCTCACGATCGACGAGGTCCGCACGCTGTTCCACGAGTTCGGGCACGCGCTGCACGGGCTGTTCTCCGCGGTCCGGTACCCGACGTTCTCCGGGACCTCCGTGCCGCGGGACTTCGTGGAGTTCCCGTCGCAGGTCAACGAGATGTGGCTGGAGCGGCCGGAGATCCTCGGGCGGTACGCGAAGCACTGGGAGACCGGTGAGCTGCTGCCGGCGCCGTTGCTCGAGAAGCTGCTCGCCAGCAGGTCGTACGGTGAGGGGTTCCGGACGACCGAGTACCTCGCGGCCTCGCTGCTGGACCAGGCCTGGCACACCCTCACCGTGGACGACCAGGTCACCGACGTCCTGGAGTTCGAGGCCGAGGCCCTGCGCAAGGCCGGGATAGCGCACCCGCTGATCCCGCCGCGGTACCGGAGCACCTACTTCAACCACGTCTTCGCGGGTGGGTACTCGGCGGGCTACTACTCCTACATCTGGTCCGAGGTGCTCGACGCCGACACCGTCCAGTGGTTCGAGGAGAACGGCGGGCTCCGCAGGGAGAACGGCGACCGCTTCCGCCGCGAGCTCCTCTCGCGCGGCGGCGCGGTCGACGCCATGGAGGCCTACCGCAACTTCCGAGGCCGCAACCCCGAGATCCGCCCCCTCCTGGAACGCCGCAACCTCACCTGACCGTGCAATGGGCGTCGCCCAGAACCCCGCGAGTCCCACACTTTCGACGCGCGAGTCGGACAAGCCCCGCGAGTCCCGCAGTTTCGACGCGCGAGTCGGACATGTCCCCCGAGTCCCGCGGTTTCGCCGTGCGAGGTCCCTGCTGAAGTCGCGAGTCGCGTTGTCGGACAACGCGAGTCGTCCTTCGTACGCCCGCGCGTCGTCGTCTCAACTCGCACGGTCGCCTTCGAGCGTGGGCGAGTCGTCCCCGGGGGCCCGAATCGGGCTTTGCAGGATTGCTAGTCGCGTCGGACGTCAGGGCTGACTCGCGGGCCCTCCGACCACCCGGAATCCGGGGCAGCTCCGCGGCGTTGCGGCGTGTGTGCGCCTCTCCCTCCTCGATCGCAGCCGGACGAGGTCGGGCGAACCGGATTCCGCCGCCGTCGTCGGCACCGTGGAGCGGGCTCGACGCGCCGAGCAGCTCGGCTACCAGCGGTTCTGGGTCGCGGAGCACCATGCCGTCCCCGGCATCGCCTCGGGTGCGCCGACGGTGCTCATGGCGTCCGTCGCCGCCGCCACCGACCGGATCCGTGTGGGATCCGGCGGGGTGATGCTGCCCAACCACCAGCCGATCGTCGTGGCCGAGCAGGTCGGGGTGCTGGCGGCGCTGCACCCGGGCCGGATCGATCTCGGTGTGGGCCGGTCGCTCGGCTTCACCGCCCCCGTCCGCCGCGCCTTGCGCAGCGACGATCGTGACACCTTCCGCGAGGACCTCGACGAGCTCCGCGCCTACCTCGACGGCACCGCGACCGTCACCGCCCGCCCGCGGCTCGACGAGCCCGTGCCGCTGTTCGTGCTGGCCACGGGCAAGGGACTGGCGGTGGCGGGGGATCTCGGGCTCCCGGTCGTCGTCGGCGGGCCGGTGCTCGACGACCCCGCCGCCCTCGCGGACTACCGAGCGCGTGCCGGGACCGCCGCCCACGTCGTCGTGTCGGTGGATGTCCTGGTCGGCGATCCGGAGCTCGTCCTCCCCGAGGCCTGGGCGCTGGCCGCCTCCCGGATCACCGGTGAGTTCCCGCCGCTGGAGGCCCCGGACCCGCACCGGCGCCTGACCGACCGGCAGCGCACGTCCGTCGAACGCGCCCTGGCCCGCACGATCGTCGGGGACGAGGCGACCGTCTCGACCCGGCTCGACGATCTCCTCACCCGTACCGCCGCCGACGAGCTGCTGGTCACCTCCTCGACCTGGGACCGCACCGCCCTCGCCGAATCCGACGCCCGCCTCGCCGGCCTGTTCCACTGAGCCGGCCTCTCGGGGGCGCAGGACCTCGGAGGAGACGACGGGCGCGCGCTGCGTGGGCGACTCGCGCAGTCTGAGCGGGCGACGCGTGCACCTCCAGAAGGCGACCAGCGGGCCGCAGTGTCCGACTGGCGGGCCTTGTCGTCCGACTCGCGCGTCGAGAGTGTGGGACTCGCGCGTCGAGAGTGAGGGACTCGCGGGCCTTGTCCGACTCGCGCGGCGACAGTGGGGGACTTGCGGGTCAGGGGGTGCGGCGGCGGTGGAGGAGGAGCATCGCGCCGCCTGCGAGGAGGCCCCAGAAGGCCGAGCCGATGCCGAGGAAGGAGATGCCCGCCGCCGTCGACCCCGCGCTCGCCGGGCTCGACCACGGTCGCTGGGCGGGCCGGACCCTCGACGAGGTCGCCACCGCCGAGCCGGACGAGGTGACCCGCTGGCTCACCGACCCGGAGTCCACCCCGCACGGCGGGGAGTCCATGGCGGACTTCGTGTCCCGGGTCGGGGGATGGCTGCGCTCGCTGCCGAACCTGCCTCGGGGGCTGCTCGCCGTCGTCGACCCGGCGGTGGTCCGGGCGGCGCTCGCGCACACCCTCGGCGCCCCCGCCACCGCGGTCTGGCGGGTGGACGTGGACCCGCTCTCGGTCACCGTGCTGGTGGGCGAGGCGGGCCGGTGGAACCTCCGCGAGCTCCGCACCGGCCCGAACCGCCACAACGGGTCTCCCCCGTGACCGGGCGAGACCGCCCGCCTCGACCGACACCGGCTGCCACTCGTTCCACCGCGGTCACAGTCCTCGTCGGACGGTCCGGTCGAGGATCCCCAGCGTGGCCTTCAGCGACGGCTCGGAGATGATCGGGAAGATGCCGCGGGCCCGCCACTCCGGGTGGATCTCCGACCAGTCGTAGTACTGCGTGACCAGCGTGCCCTTCTCGACGGGCTCGAGCCGGTAGCCGTAGACGTGCCCGATCTGCGGGCGCATCCGGCCGAGGATGCTCCAGGCGATCTCGCGGTCCTGCTCGTAGGTGGTGATCGTGACGGTCACGTCGTACTCCCCCATCTCGGGGATGTCACCGAGCGCCTCCCGGTCCATGTGCACCACGAAGCCGTCCCCGACCGCGGAGACCGGGTCGCCGGTCGCGTCCATGAGCATGCCGGAGGCGTCGATCGCGACGTGGCCCTGCGGGTCGCGCAACACGGCGAAGATCGCCGCCGGGTCCGCGGGGATGGTGCGGGACACCTCGATGCGCTCGCTCATGACCGGGACTCTGCCGGCCTCCCGGGTAGCGTGCAGTCTCGTGCCGAACCTGTTGCACCTCGACTCCTCCGCCGACCTGCGCCACTCGCGCACCCGGGCGATCACCGCGACCTTCGCCGAGGCCTGGCGCACCGCCGGGCCGGACAACCTGCTCACCCGCCGCGACCTGCACCGCGACCCGCTCCCCCACCTGGCCGACGCCGACCTGCACTGGCCGCCGCGCCTGCGCCCGGCCGACGCGGCGCCGCCCGCGGAGGCCGAGACGCTGCAGCGGGAGCTGATCGAGGAGCTGCTGGCCGCCGACGTCCTGCTGGTCGGCGCGCCGCTCTACAACTACTCGGTGCCGTCCACGCTCAAGGCCTGGCTGGACAACGTCCACGTGCCCGGCGTGACCGCGCCGTTCGACGGGCCGACCCAGCCGCTCGCGGGCAGGCCCGCGATCGTCGTCACCAGCCAGGGCGCCGTCTACGACGAGGGCACCCCCACCGCGGGCTGGGACCACGAGGTCCCCATGCTGCGGCTCCTGCTCGGCACGGCGCTGGGCATGGCGGTCACGGTCGTGAC
>NZ_JACBXB010000317.1 GCF_013870575.1 Pseudonocardia pini | reverse complement strand
GGGGCGCAGGCCGGGTGGTCGCGCACGCGGTCCTCGTCGGGCGGCCAGCGCTGCTGGCCGAGTACGGGATCCAGCTCCCGCGCGAGCTTCTCGAGGCGAAGGAGGCGGCCGAGGCCGCGGGCCGCACGGCCGTCTGCGTGAGCTGGGACGGCTGGGCGCGCGGGATCCTCGTCGTGGCCGACACCGTGAAGCCCACCAGCGCAGACGCCGTCGCCCGGCTCCGCGACCTCGGCCTCACCCCCGTGTTGCTGACCGGGGACAACGAGGCCGCCGCCCGGGCCGTCGCCGCGGAGGTCGGGATCACCGAGGTGCGCGCGGAGGTACTGCCGGAGGAGAAGGTCGCGGTCGTGCAGGCGTTGCAGGCCGAGGGCCGCAGCGTCGCGATGGTCGGCGACGGGGTCAACGACGCCGCCGCCCTGGCCACCGCAGACCTCGGCCTGGCCATGGGGACGGGCACCGACGCGGCCATCGAGGCCAGCGACCTCACCCTCGTGCGGGGCGACCTGCTCGCCGCCGTGGACGCCATCCGGTTGGCGCGCCGCACGCTCGGCACGATCAAGGGCAACCTGTTCTGGGCGTTCGCGTACAACGTCGCAGCCCTCCCGTTGGCCGCGCTCGGACTGCTGAACCCGATGATCGCCGGGGCCGCGATGGCGTTCAGCTCGGTCTTCGTGGTGGCCAACAGCCTGCGCCTGCGCGGCTTCCGCAGCGCGGTGCCGCAGGCCGCCAGCTCACCCACCGGAGGGGCTCACCGATCCGGCTCGCGTCGTGACACATTCGGGGCTACCGACGGGTAAGGTGGGCGGGCACTCGACTGGTGAGGGGAGCACGATGGCGGAGACGACGGCGTCCGGATCGGTGCAGGCCCCGGCGCGCGGGGTGCGGCTCTCCCGGGGGGCCCGTCGGGCGCAGCTGCTCGTCGCGGCCCGGGACGTGTTCGCGGCGCAGGGCTACCACGCGGCGGCGATGGACGACATCGCCGAGAAGGCAGGCGTCAGCAAGCCGGTGCTCTACCAGCACTTCCCCGGCAAGCTCGAGCTCTACCGCGCACTGCTGACCACCTATGCCGACGAGCTGGTGGCGCGGGTGCGCGAGGCCATCGGCAACACGGCGGAGAACCGCGAGCGGGTGCACGCCGCGGTCGCCGCGTACTTCGACTTCGTGGCCGGCGAGGGGCACGCCTACCGGCTGGTGTTCGAGTCGGACCTGCGGGGCGAGCCCGAGGCCGCCGCGCTGGTCGACGGGGCGCTCACCAAGTGCATCGACGCCGTGGCCGCGGTGGTGACCGAGGACGCAGGTCTCGACCAGCAGCGCGCCCGGCTCCTCGCCGTCGGGCTGGTGGGGTTGTCGCAGGTCACCGCGCAGTACTGGTTGGACTCCGACCAGGACATCCCGCGGGACGAGGCCGTGGCCCTGATGTCCGCCCTGGCCTGGAAGGGCCTCGCGGGCTTCCCCCTCGTGCACGAGCACCAGTAGGGACCCGACCGCCCCGAGAGCCCTGGGGCGGCCGGGTGGTCTCAGCGTCGAGCCGGGACCGCCGCCTCGACCAGCGCCGCGATCCGGCGCGCGACGCCCGCGGGGCGCTCCACCGGGAGCATGTGACCGGCCTCGGGGAACAACGTGAGCTCCGCCTGCGGCAGCCGCTCGCGGAGCCGGTCGGAGAACCGGGGCGGGGTGAGCCGATCGCGCGCGCCCACCATGATGTGCACCGGGACGCCCTCGTAGGCGGCCAGCGAGTCGTGCCGCTCGTGCGTCTCCAGGGTCTCGAGGAAGCCGGAGACCGTGGTCGGGCGGCAGGCCGCGATCACGTCCGTGGTCGTGCGCACCGCCGACCGGCTCGGGTGTCTGCCCAACAGCAGGGCGCGCATCGCGGGCTCGAGCAGCCGCGGATGGGTGCTGAGCACGTCCCGCCCGGTCCAACGGTGCGACGCGTAGAGCCTGCTCTCGCGGGACCGCACCGCATGGACCACCCGCGGGGGCAGCCCGAAGGTGGGTCCGCCGAGACCGCCGCCCGCCGTCGCGACCAGCGCCACCCCGACGGCCCGGGCGGCGACCGCCGGGTGCCGCTCGGCCAGAGCCATGGTCGTCATGCCGCCCATGGAGTGCCCGGCCAGGACCAACGGCCCCGTGGGGGCCTCGGCCGCGACGACGGCGGCCAGGTCGTCCGCGAGCTGGTCGATCGTCATGGTGGCCGGGTCGACCGCGGCCGAGCGCCCGTGTCCACGATGGTCGTAGCGCAGGACCCGGGCCCCGGTCAGCCGGTCGGCGACGGGCTCCCAGCAGGTCGAGTCGAGGGTCCAGCCGTGTGCCAGCACCACCGTGACCGGGCCGGAGCCCGTGACGACGCCGTACAGCTCCGCACCATCCGCCCCGCTCAGCCGAGGTCCGTGCGACACGCTCGCGTCCTCCCGTCGACAGGACTTGCTGTTACCCACGGTAACTGTTACCAAAGGTAACGTGCCCCAGGACGACGCGACTGTCAAGAGGAACGCCCGATCCGAGCGACGGGCGGAACGCCGGGCCGAGATGGTCGAGGCGGCGATGGCGGCCGTGCGCACGCACGGCGCCGGCGTGTCGGTGGCGGAGATGGCGGCGAGCGCGGGCATCACGAAGCCCGTGCTCTACCGGCACTTCGACGACCGCGCCGACCTGCAGCGGGCCGTCGGGCAGCGGGCGGCCGAGGACCTGATGGAGAAGATGGCGCCCGCCCTGTCGGAGGACCTCGCCCCGCGCGCCCAGATCGCCGCGGTGGTCGACGCCTTCCTCGGCGGCATCGAGGACGAGCCCGAGCTGTGGCGCTTCGTGGTGCACAACCCGGCCGAGCGGGAGACCGCCACCGAGATCGTGGAGGACGTCCGCGGACAGATCGCGCTGGTGCTGTCGCAGCTGCTCGGGGCGCGGCTGCGGGCGGCGGGGCGGGACTCCGGCGGGGCCGAGGCGTGGGCGTACGGCCTGGTCGGGATGGTGCAGAGCGCGGGCGACTGGTGGTTGGAGCGGCGCACGATGAGCCGCGCCGACCTCACCGGCTACCTCACCGCCCTGATCTGGGACGGCGCGCACGGGATGCTGGGCGAGGGCGAGGAGCGGTCCCCGGTGCTCCGGATGGTCCCGGCGGACTCCGACGGCGTGGGCTGACAGCACGAACGGCACTCTCGTGCGGGCTACCGCACGGGAGTGCCGTTCGTGGTCTTCCGGCTCAGCTGCCGAAACCGACCTTCGCCACCGACGACGGCGCGATCTCGACGTAGGAGATGCGGGTGGCCGGGATGAGGTACTTGCGCCCCTTCTCGTCCACCAGCGTGAGCGTGCCGTCGGCCGACTTGAGCGCCTCGGCGACGAGCTTCTCGACCTCGTCAGCGGTCTGGTCGCTGGACACCACGAGCTCCCGCGGGCTCTCCGCGATGCCGATCTTGACCTCCACCGAGAACCTCCTGGTGACTTTCACGTACGAACCGATACCGGGGCCCAGGCTAGTCGAGCCGATCGTCGCGACCGGGCCCAGTCCGCCAGGGGCGAACTAGTTCAGCCCCAGCGCCGCCATCCGCTTGCCGTGGTTGCTCTGCAGCCGCTTGATCAGGGCCGCGATCCCGGCGATGTCCCCCGAGCCGCGCACGATGAAGTCCGCCAGCTCGTCCCGCTCGGCGACGATGTGCTGGGCCTGCGTGACGGCCTCGCCGAGCAGCCGCCGCCCCCACAGCGCGAGCCGGTCCCGGACCTGGCGGTTCGCGGCGCAGGCGGCGTGTACCTCGCGCTCGGCGAAGGCGGAGTGCCCGGTGTCGGCGAGGACCGCGCGGACCAGCTCGCCGGTCCGGCCGTCCACCCAGCCGCCGACCTCGCGGTAGAAGTCCGCCGCCAGCCCGTCGCCCACATAGGCCTTGACCAGCGACTCCAGCCAGGTCCGGGGACGGGTGGTGGCGTGGTAGGCGTCGACCCCCGCGACGAACGGGCGCATCGCCTGCTCGATGCCGACGTCCAGGCCCGCCAGGTGCTCCTCGAGCATCCGGAAGTGGCCCATCTCGGCCGCGGCCATGGCCGAGAGCGCCGCCCGGCCACCCAGGGTGGGCGCGGTGCGGGCGTCCTCCGCGAGCCGGTCGAACGCGGACAGCTCGCCGTAGGCCAGTGCGCCCAACAGGTCGACGATCGCCCGCCGCGTCGCGTCCGGACCCGCCGCGCCGGCCACGCCGCCCACCTGCTCCGCCATGGTCATTGAGCCTAGTCGGACCCGCCTCCCGGCACCGCTCGACGGTTGCCCCGGCGTGGCGGTGCACGTCACCGTGCCCCGCCGGGAGCCCCGGGGGTACCATGACGGGGCGCGTAGCGACCGGGCACGGCTTCGGCCCGCCGCGCGGACTACTGCGACATCGCCGGGTAACGGGTCGGCGCCACCAGGCGCCCGACTCACCGGCGTGCACACGACCTGGTGCGTACAGCGCCTCGGACGGCTCTCCCACCCGGGCTACCCCAGCCGGTGGTCGACGAGCCGGGCGCCTGGCTCCTGTACGCGGAGAGAGGCGATTCCCCTGTCCGACCCCATCGACACCCCCGAACCCACCGGTACCGCGGAGACCGTCGGTACCACCGAGACCCCCGAGCCCGCCGTGGTCGACCCCGAGGCCACCGAGGAGGCGCACCCGCTCCAGGCGGGCGCCCCCGTCAAGGCGGAGGCCCCCACGTTCGCCGAGCTCGGGGTCCGCCCCGAGATCGTCAGGGCGCTGGCCGAGGCCGGCATCGAGCGCACGTTCGCGATCCAGGAGCTGACCCTCCCGCTGGCCCTCGCCGGCGAGGACGTCATCGGCCAGGCGCGCACCGGCACCGGCAAGACCCTCGGCTTCGGCGTCCCGCTGCTGCAGCGGGTCGTGCCGCCGTCGGAGCTCCCCGCGGCGACCGCCGAGGGAGACGCCGCGGACCGCGGCAAGGACGTCCCGCAGGCCCTCGTGGTGGTCCCCACCCGCGAGCTCTGCGTGCAGGTCGCCCAGGACATCGCCGAGGCGGGCAAGCACCTCGGCACCCGGGTCACCGCGATCTACGGCGGGCGGGCCTACGAACCGCAGCTCGCCGCCCTGCACAAGGGCGTGGACATCGTCGTCGGCACCCCGGGCAGGCTCCTGGACCTCGCCGAGCAGCGCCACCTGGTGCTCGGCCGCGTCGGCGCCCTGGTGCTCGACGAGGCGGACGAGATGCTCGACCTCGGCTTCCTGCCGGACGTCGAGCGCATCCTGCGCATGCTCCCCGAGAAGCGCCAGACGATGCTGTTCTCGGCCACCATGCCGGGCCCGATCATCGCGCTGTCCCGCGCCTTCCTGAACCGCCCCACGCACATCCGGGCGGAGGAGGCGGACCAGGGCTCGATCCACGAGCGCACGGCGCAGTTCGTCTACCGCGCCCACGCGATGGACAAGGTCGAGCTGGTCACGCGGGTCCTGCAGGCCAAGGACCGCGGCCTCACCATGATCTTCGCGCGCACCAAGCGCACCGTGCAGCGCGTGGCGGACGACCTCGCCGAGCGCGGGTTCGCCGCCGCCGCGGTGCACGGCGACCTGGGCCAGGGCGCCCGCGAGCAGGCGCTGCGCGCGTTCCGCTCCGGCAAGGTGGACGTGCTGGTGGCCACGGACGTCGCGGCCCGCGGCATCGACGTCACCGACGTCACGCACGTGATCAACTACCAGTGCCCCGAGGACTCGAAGACCTACGTCCACCGGATCGGCCGCACCGGCCGCGCCGGCAAGGAGGGCGTCGCGGTCACGCTCGTCGACTGGGACGAGATGCCGCGCTGGAAGATGGTCTCGGACGACCTGTCCCTGGGCATCGACGAGCCGGTCGAGACCTACTCGACCAGCGACCACCTCTACACCGACCTCGACGTCCCCACGGACGCCACGGGGCGGCTGCCGCTGAGCAAGCGCACGCGCGCCGGGCTCAAGGCGGAGTACGTGGACACCGAGGGTGACCACCAGGGCCGCAGCAAGCGCAAGGACCGGGACGACCGGCCCGCGCGCAAGGAGCGCACCCGCAGCCGCACCCGCAGCCGCAACGGGGTCCCGGTC
>NZ_JACBXB010000316.1 GCF_013870575.1 Pseudonocardia pini | reverse complement strand
ATGGTCGCGACCCAGCCGCGGAACCCGTCGAGGTCGCCGGCGAAGCGGCGCAGGTCGCGGGCGAGGTGTAGCCAGGTCTCACCGGTGACGTCCTCTGCGTCGGCGCCGACCAGCACCGTCGCGTAGCGGATCAGCCGCGGCTGCAGGTCGCGGTACAACGCGACGAACGCGTCCTCGTCGCCCGAGCGGGCGGCGTCGAGAGCGGCGTCGAGCCCGGCGTCGAGATCCAGGTGTGTCGCTGCCTCGGGGCACACCATCGCGGGCACTCCACCACCTCCGGTCGATGACGGGCCGAACGTGGGGGGCGGTACGCCCGGCCCGTCACGCCCTCAGCGCCGAGACGTCGTCGGCCGTTACGTCCGTTCCGCCGACCCTGTGGGCCGACGGACCCTCACCCTGCTCCGAGCGACGTCAGGCCGGCCTCTCACCGGGCCGCGGCGCTGCGCCGGCTGTCGGCAGTGGTCCTGGCGGTGGACCCGGGGCCGCACCGCCTCGACGAGGACTGCGACCCGGCCACCCCGCGAGAGGTGGCTCGCTCGTGAGCGAGCAGAGCGGCCCCGGTGCGCCGGTCTGTGCCGACGGACCGTCGAGAGGATCGTGGGCTCGCCGCAGACGCGCGGACTCCGCGGTGTCGCCCCCGACCCCGAGGCCGGCCAGGTAGGCGTCCGTGCACGCGGCGTCGAGGTAGGGGAGGTCGGCGACGCGTCGGTGTCCGGCCTGGACCTCGCTGAGCACGAGCCCGCCGAGGTCGGTGCCGAGCGGGGCCCGGCCGCAGAAGCCGAAGTCGACCCCCGGACGCGAGAGGGCGGGCCGCACGACGCCGGCGAGCCGGCCGTCGGCGTCGACGCGGGGCGTTCGTGCGCCGTGGACCGCGGTGACCAGCGGCGCGGCGGCCGAGGACGCGGCGAACCGGCCCAGCAGGTAGGCCGCCCGCGAGTACCGCTCGAGGTTCCAGGTCACCGGTCGGGCGGAGACCAGCTCCAACCAGAGGGCGGCGGAGGGACGCCGGCACCGCGAACCGCAGGGGGAGCGGAGGTGGGAGTGGACGACCTCGACGAAGAAGCCGAAGGGCCGGATCCGGCCGTCGGGGGTCCGGGCGGTGCCGGTGACCCCGACGGCCGCGGGGCCGAGGGTCGCCGTGCGCGGTGGGCGCATCGGTCACGCCGCCGAGGGTGTCCGGCCTGCGCGGACGTCGGCTGCGCCGGGGCCGGCCAGCTGGGCCTGTGCGGCCGGGCGGCCGGTGAACAGCAGGAGCAGGGCGACGATCGGTCCGTTGACCTCGCGGCCCTGCCCGGCGGCCCAGTCGACGTCGTCGGCGGTGAAGCGGTAGCCCGCGAACCTCGCGGCGGCGTGGAACATCCGCCTGCTCGACCACACCCGGTCGGCGGCGAGGGCGGCGAGTCGCGTCGGCACGGGGAGGCGGCGTCCGAGGGGGACGGCGATGTCCTGTCCGTGCACGAGGTAGTCGATCGCGGTCTCGCGGTAGGTCACCGTCGGCAGCGGCCGCCGGACCCCGATGCGGTCGCGGATCTCGCCGACGATGTCCGCCACCGGCAGCTCGGCGTGCCGACAGGCCGCGGCGTGGATCGCACCGTCTATGCCGCCGTGGCGGGCCAGGTCGACGACCGCGCGGGGCAGCTGCGTCCAGCGGGTGTTCTGCAGCGCGAGATGGGCGGCCACCTGCCGGACGGTCCAGCCCGCGCACAGCGACGGCCTGCGCCAGTCCTCGGCGGTCAGGCTCTCCAGGAGCTCCACCAGGTCGTGCCGGTGAGCGTCGATCTCGGTCCATGCCTCGGTGCGGTCCATCGGGGTCCTCCGTCCAGGCGGCGTGCCGGTCATGACGGGCGGGTGCCCGTGGTCCCGGGCCCGACCAGGGACTCGAGCAGGCGGGTGATCTTGCCGGCCGGGTCGAACGCCGGGTCGGGCATGGCGAGCTGGTGCAGGACCAGCCCGGTGACGTAGTCGCCGACCAGGTGCAGGTGGTCGGGATCGTGGGAGCCGATCAGGCGCATCCAGGCCGTGAACCAGGCGCCGACCCTGTTGCCGGTCTCGGCGACGCGCTGCCTGATCGTGGGGTTGTGGGCGGACTCGACGAGGATCGCGTAGCGCGCGAGGGTCAGGTCCCGGTGGACGCTCGCGGCGTCGGTGGCGGCGGTGGCGAGGACGTGGGCGAGCTCGCTCGGCGTCGTCGGGCAGGCGGTGAGCGCGATCTCGTCGAAGTTCGCGCGTTCCTGGGCCGAGACCCGTTCCACGATCGCCTCGAGCAGCGCCTCGCGGGTCGAGAAGTGGTTGGCGGTCGAGCCGACCGGGAGGCCTGCCTCCGCGTCGACCGCGCGATGGGTCAACGCCCGCACCCCGCCGCCCCCGAGCACACGGACGGCCGCGTCGAGCAGGGTGTCGCGGCGGTTCCTCACCGGGTGAGACTACATCTGTAGTCTATCGAACAACAAGTGTTGTCCAAACTCGGATCGGCCCGAGTGCCCCCTGCGTCGTGGACCGGGTCGGATTAGGGTCGGCGCATGACGTCTCCCTTGGTCTCGGCGCTGGACCTGCGGGAGCTCCTGGACCGGGCCGAGGCGGCCTCGCCCGTCGAGGCGATCGACGTCATGGCCGACGCGATGGCGGAGATGCTGTCCGCCGCGGAGGTCTGGTTCTGGATCACCGACCTCAGCGGGCGTGCGGTCGCCCGGTTCGGCGGCACGGGTGCCAACGCGGCGCGACTGCACCAGGGCGGGGCCGAGGACGTCCCCGTCGTGCCGCTGTCGGGGACCGTCTACGAGAGGGTCCTGCGGACACAGCGGCCCGACCTGCGGACCGTCGGGGGCGAGAGCCGGCTGATCGTGCCGGTGGCCGACCGGGGGGACACGATGGGCGTCGTCGAGGTGCACCTGCCGGTCACCCCCGACGAGCTCGCGGTCGCGGGCATCGCCGCGGCGGCACGGGCGCTGGCCTACGTCGTGGTCGGTGCCCGCAGGCACACCGACCTCTTCGAGTGGGCGCAACGCAGCGCGCCGTTCTCCCTCGCCGCGGAGATCCAGCGCAGGTTGCTGCCGAGCTCGTTCACGTGCGAGGCCGGCCAGTTCACCGTGTCGGGCTGGTTGGAGCCCGCGAACGCCGTCGGCGGCGACACGTTCGACTACGCCCTGGACCGCGACAGCCTGCACCTGTCCATCACCGACGCCGTCGGCCACGACGTCACCGCCGCCCTCCTCGCCACGGTGCTGGTCGGCAGCCTGCGCAACGGTCGTCGCCATCAGCTCGCCCTGCGGGACCAGGCCGCCACGGCCAACGACGCCCTCGTCGCCCACTCGCTCCCCGGCGAGTTCGTGACCGGCCAGCTCGCCCGCGTCGACCGGGCCCGCGCCCGGCTGGCGGTGGTCAACGCCGGTCACCCGCTGCCCTACCGGGTCCGCGGGGGCGAGGTGGGCGTGATCGAGCTCGACGTCGACATCCCGTTCGGTCTCTACGCGGGCCACGAGTTCGCCGTGCAGCACGTCGACCTGCGTGCCGGGGACCGGGTCGTGCTGGTCACCGACGGGATCCTGGAACGCAACGCCGAGACCGTCGACGTCGAAGCGCTCCTCGCGGCCACGGCCGACCGGCATCCCCGTGAGGTGGTCTACACCCTCGGCGAGGAGGTGCTGACGGCGACGGGCGGCGACCTGCGCGACGACGCCACCGTCCTCTGCCTCGACTGGCACGGCGGCCCGTCGCTCGGTGGCCGGGAACGAGCGACGGACACCGTCGGACGCGCTCGCTAGCGTGCGACCCATGACCGATGGGAAGACCGCGCTCCTCGTCATCGACGTCCAGCAGGGCAACACCGCGGAGGGCTGGGATCGCGACGGCGTGCTCGGCCGCATCCGCGGCCTCATCGACCGCGCGCGGGCCGACGGCGTCCCGGTGATCTGGCTCCAGCACGAGGCCGGACCCTTCGTGCCGGGCTCCGAGACGTGGCAGATCGCCGAGGCGGTCCGGCCCGGCGCGGGCGACACCGTGCTCGGCAAGCGGTACCTGGACTCGTTCGCCGACACGGACCTCAAGGCCCGGCTCGACGCGCTCGGTGCGACCCGGCTCGTGCTGTGCGGCGCGGCCACCGACGCCTGCATCCGCAGCACCGCCGCCCGGTCGCAGGTCGAGGGCTACGACACCGTGCTGGTCGCCGACGGGCACACGACCGACGAGGGTCCGTGGGACCTGCCCCTGCCCGACGGCACCACGGTGCCGGTGGGCGCGCGGGAGATGGTGGCGTTCACCAACTTCTTCGTCGCCGACACCGAGTACCCCGGGGTGACGACCGAGGTCGTGCCCGCCGCCGACGTCACGTGGTGACCAGCGCGACCCTCACCTGACGACCGTGCCGATCAGCGCCGCCACCCGCTCGACCGCGGGAGCGGCGCCGGGCCGGTGGGCGAGGACCAGGGGGACGCGGACCGGCTCGCCCGCGAGCGGGCGGTAGGCGATCCCGTCGAGCCGCAGGGCGCGGACCGAGGCGGGCACGAGCCCGAAACCGAGGCCCGCGGCCACGAACACCACGAGCGTGCCGGTCTCGCCGACCTCGATGACCTCGGGATCGAGCCCGGCCCGTCGGCAGGTGTCCAGGACGAGCGGCTGCATGCTGGAGCGGCGGCCCGAGGGGTGGGTGATCACCGGGGTCCCCGCGAGGTCGGCGAGGTCCACCTCGGGGTGGCGGGCGAGCGGGTGGTCCGCGGGCAGGACGGCGACGAGGGGCTCCTCGCGCAGCGTCGCGACGGTCAGGTCGTCGAGCGGCAGGCCGCCGGGCCGCAGTACGGCGAGGTCCAGCTCGGCGCTGCGCACGGCGTCGAGCAGGGCCGGGCCCAGCAGCTCGCCGCGCAGGTCCAGCTCCAGGTCCGGGAGCTCGGCCCGGATGCGCTGGGTGACCCGGGGGAGGACGTCGTAGGTGGCCGTGCCGACGAAGCCGACGCGGACCCGCCCGGCCCGGCCCGTGACCAGCAGACCGAGGTCGGCCGCGGTCCGGTCCACGGTCGCGAGGATCTCGCGGGCGCGGTCGCGCAGCAGCTCGCCGGGTCCGGTGAGCTCCGCCCGGCGGGAGGTCCGCTCCACGAGGCGGGCACAGACCTCGTGTTCGAGCTGTCGGAGCTGCTGGGAGAGCGCGGGCTGGGCGATGTGCAGCCGAGCGGCGGCCCGGCCGAAGTGCAGCTCCTCGGCGAGGACGACGAACGATCGCAGGTGTCGGAGCTCCACGACCGCGATTCTATGCATGCTCCTTATCGATGAGCGCTGAATGAGTATTGGACGTGATGGGTCGGGCGTTCGTACGGTGGCGGCATGACCCCCTGCTACCTGTACGCGAGCGCTCGGACGCGCTTCGGACGCTTCGGCGGAGCGCTCGCGGAGGTCCGGCCGGACGACCTGGCGGCGACCGCGCTGTCGGGCGTGCTCGCCAGGGCGCCGGGCCTGGACCCCGCCGAGATCGCCGACGTGTTCTGGGGGTGTGCGAACCAGGCGGGGGAGGACAACCGGGACGTCGGGCGGATGGCCGTGCTGCTCGCCGGGCTGCCGACCTCGGTGCCCGCCACCACCGTGAACCGGTTGTGCGGCTCCTCGCTCGACGCGGCGATCCAGGCGTCCCGGTCGGTCGAGGTCGGGGACGCGGACGTGGTGGTCGCGGGCGGGGTGGAGTCGATGACCCGGGCGCCGTGGGTGCTGCCGAAGCCGGCCCGGGCGTTCCCGGCCGGAGACGTGACCGCGGTGTCGACCACGCTCGGCTGGCGGCTGGTGAACCGGCGGATGCCTGCGGAGTGGACCGTGTCGCTGGGGGAGTGCAACGAGCAGCTGGCCGAGCGGTTCGGCATCGGGCGCGAGCGGCAGGACGAGTTCGCGGCGCGCTCGCACCGGCTCGCCGCCGAGGCGTGGGCCGCGGGCTTCCACGACGGTCTGGTCGTCGACGTCCCGGGGGTCGAGCCGGCCCGTGACGAGAGCATCCGGGACGGCTCCACCCCGGAGCGGCTCGGCGGTCTGACGCCCTCCTTCCGCCCCGACGGCACCATCACGGCGGGCAACG
>NZ_JACBXB010000315.1 GCF_013870575.1 Pseudonocardia pini | reverse complement strand
GTGTTGGCCCGCGTCGACGCCGTCGCCCCCACGGTGCGGCTCACTGACGCGGTGAGCGTGAAGGTCGCCGTCCAGGACCTGGTCACGACCTACGCCCCGCGCGCCCGGTACGTGGGCGGCCACCCCATGGCGGGCACCGCGGAGTCCGGCTGGGCGGCGGGCGACGGCGAGCTGTTCCGGGACGCCGCCTGGGTCGTCATCGCCGACGACGGCGTGGACCTCGCGGTGTGGCGGGACGTCGCCGAGCTGGCCTGGGCCTGCGGCTCCCGCGTGGTCCCCGCGGCGAGCGACGAGCACGACCTCGCCGTCGCGAGGATCTCCCACCTGCCCCACCTGCTCGCCGCCGTGCTGGCGACCGTCGGCGCGGGCGACCCGGACGACGACCTCGCCCTCGCCCTCTCGGCGAGCTCCTTCGCCGACGGCACCCGGGTCGCGGGCACCCGCCCCGAGCTGACCCTGGCGATGTGCGAGGGCAACCGCCCGGCCCTGCTCGCCGCGGTCGACGAGGCCCTGGGCAGGCTCGGCGTGATGCGCGGCGCGCTGGCCTCGACCGGTGGGCTGAAGGCCACGGTGGACAGTGGCTACCTGGCCCGACAGCGGTGGAGGTCGACCCGGGAACCGCTGGGCCTGGCCGTGTCCCTGGAGGGTCCCGACGCCCTCGCCGAGCTGCGCGAGCTCGGCCGCCGCGGAGACGTCGTCAGCGGCTGGAAGTGACCCGCGCGACCACCTCGAGCGCGGCCCGCCGCGGGAAGAACCGGGTGAGGTTCGACGAGACCCGGTTCAGCCCGCCCGAGACCACGCTCGGCGGGGTGGTCCGCCGGTCCAACGCCCGCAGTGCCGTGGCCACGACCTGCTCCGGCGTCTGCATCGTGGTGGTGCCGCCCGCGGCCCCCTCCCCCGCGACGTCGAGGAACTCGGTGCTGGTCAGGCCCGGGGACAAGCACATCACCCGCAGGTCCGTGCCCTTCGCCTCGTACCAGAGCGCCTCGGTGAAGCTCAGCACGAACGCCTTGGTCGCGGCGTACACCGCCAGGTCCGGGATCGGCTGGTAGGCGGCCAGGCTGGCCAGGTTGACGAGGTAGCCGGAGCCCTCGCGCAGGGTCGGCAGGAACGCCCGGCTGAGCCCGACGAGCGCGCCGACGTTCAGCCCGATCATCTCCTGGAGGCGCTCCGGGTCCTGCTCGTGGACCGGCCCGTGGTCCCCGAAGCCCGCGTTGTTGACCAGCGCGGTGACCCGGATGCCGCGCCGCTCGACCTCGGCGAGCAGCTCGGCCGGGGCCTCCGGCCTGCTGAGGTCCATGGGGATCACGTGCACCTTGACGTCGGTCAGCTCGGCGGCGAGCGCCTCGAGGCGCTCCGCCCGGCGGGCGACGAGCACGAGCTCCGAGCCGCGGCGGGCGAGCTCGCGGGCGAACGCGGTCCCGATGCCCGAGCTTGCCCCGGTGACGAGAACGGTCTGGCTGCTGTGGTCCATGGCTGCACTGTATGCCAGCTTGGCACTGAGTGCCAGCCTGACACCATGAGCTACGCTGCGGACATGAGTCAGTCCCTGTGGCAGCGCACCCGGCGGACCGTCCGGGACGACATCGCGGCGGCCGCGATGGAGCTGATCCTCGAGCAGGGGTTCGCGGCCACGACCATGGACGAGATCGCCGCCCAGGCCGGCGTGTCCCGGCGCTCGCTGTTCCGCTACTTCGGCACGAAGGAGGACGTCGTGCTGCGGACCCTGGCGAACACGGGCGAGGCGATCGCCGAGGCCGTGCACGCGCGGCCGCTCAGCGAGACGCCGTGGGAGGCGTTGCTGGCGGTCGCGGACGGCCTGGAGACGGCGCCGACCTGGGAACCCGCGCGCGAGCTGGCGATCGGCCGGATGTGCGTGGAGACTCCCGCGCTGCGCGCCCGGCGGGCCGAGAAGCACCAGGGGTGGGTCGAGCTGCTCGTCCCCGAGATCGCCGTCCGGCCCGCGTCCGGCCCGGTCGGGGACGCGGCGGCCGAGGCCATCGTGTCCGCGGCGCTGGCCTGCCTCGACGTCGCGACCGACCGCTGGGTCGCCGCGGACGGCGAGAGCTCCCTCGCGTCGTTCTTCAGCGACGCGGTGCGGGCCGTACGGGGCTAGGAGCCTCCCGCGCCGCCGCGCCCGGTGATCCACGCCGGGAGCGGTGGTGGCGGAGTGAGAGACACTACGAGGCCCCGGCAGCGGCCTCGGCGCGCTCGCTCGACAGCAGGGCCGCGAGGCCGGGGTAGGAGATCACGAACCCGTCGACGTCCACGGCCAGCTCGGCCGTGAAGTCCTCCCAGGTGAACTCGACCAGGGCCGGGACGTCGCCCACCGCAGGCCGGACGGTGCGGTAGCGCTGCACCGCCGTGGACACCCCCAGGTCCGGCAGCGACACGAACACCACCGGGATCTCGACGTCGACCGCCTCCCGCTGCGCCCCCAGCCGCCGGATGGGCAGCGAGTTGAACAGCGGGCTGAACGAGACGTCGACGTCGACGGCACCGTCGAAGTCGGCCCGCTCGCTGCCGGAGCCGTCGTCGAGGAGCCAGAACCCGTCGTCCGTGCGGCTGATGGTGAGGTGCCGTTCGGCGCTCGTGGTCGCGGCGGTGACCGAGAGCCTGCGCAGGCTGCCGTCCTCCCGGACGAGCAGGTTGTACGAGGCCGTGAAGTCGCCGTCGGGATCCGGCCGGACGATCCGGCCGAGGGCGCGGAAGCCCGCGGGCGCGGGCCCGAAATGGACTCGCGTGCCCTCGAGGCCGGGCCTGCCTTCGGCCTGCCAGGTCAGCATGGTCGTCATCGACACCACCGTAGGGAGCGGGGATCCGGCCCCTCGAACCGAGAGGTCGGCGATCGGTGCAGCGGGCTCAGGTGGCCGGCTGGTCCGGGACGAAGTCCTTGATCTTGGCGACGACCGCGTCGACCTGCTCCTCGTGCCCGAACCTCTCCTTCACGATCTCGCCGACCTTCTCGGCTCCGTCCTCGATCTTGTCCCCGTGCTCGTCGAGCAGTTTCTCGGCCTGGCCCTTGAGCGCATCGAAGTCCACGGTGGGTGCCCCTTCTCGACAACTCCGCGATGGTGATCGTGCGCCATCAAACACCCCCCGGAGGCCGAACCACTACCCCTCCCGACGCACGTCCTGCGGCGTCACGTCCGCGCGCACCCCGCGGAACACCGGCTCGCGGAGCTTCCCCGCCGAGGTCCAGCCCAGGTGCGCCACCTCCACCGCGACGACCGGTTCGCACCAGTGCACGCCCGCGGAGTCGGCCCGCGGCGGCCGGTCCCGGAACGGCGGGCTCGGCTGCTCCAGCTCCCCGAGCAGCTCGGACAGCATCCGCTGCACGGCGGTCCCCGCCAGGCCGGACCCGACCTTCCCCGCGAACACGAGCTCGCCGCCGTCGGGCACCCCGAGCAGCAACGCCCCCACCCGGGTGCCCGCTCCGGTCCGCTCCGGACGCCAGCCCCCGACCAGGCAGGTCTGGGTGTGCCGGTGGGTCACCTTCACCCAACCGGGGCTACGCCCCCCGGCCAGGTACGGCGACTCCCGCTGCTTGGCGACGATCCCCTCCATCCCCCGCCGCGCGGTCGCCTCGAACAGCGCGCGACCGTCGGTGTAGAGCGGGGAGAGGGCGAGCGTGGGCACCGACGCCGTGTCGAGCCGGTCCAGCGTGGCGCGGCGCTCGTGCAGCGGCCGTTCCAGCAACGGGACGCCGTAGAGCCGCAGGACGTCGAACACCATGAAGGTGACGGGCCTGGCCAGCGCCTTCGCGGCGGCCACCGGGCCGTGCATCCGGTCGGTCAGCGCGGCGAAGCTCGGGACGCCGTCGTCGAGGAGGACGACCTCGCCGTCGAGCACGAGGTCCGGCGCGATCGCGGTCAGCCCGGCCAGCTCGGGGAAGTCCGCGGTGACGTCCCGACCGTTCCGGGTGGCCAGCCGCAGCTCCCCGTCGGTGACCTCCGCGAGCAGTCGCATGCCGTCCCACTTGACCTCGTAGACCCACTCCGGCCCGGTCGGCAGGGGGCCGGGAGTGGCGAGCATGGGCTGCACACCGTCATGCTGTCACCATGCGTGCGATGTGGAGCGGTGCCGTCTCGTTCGGGCTGGTCAGCGTGCCCATCAAGTTGTACTCCGCGACGACCAACCACGACATCCGGTTCCACCAGGTCCACGGGGCGGACGGCGGGCGCATCAAGTACAAGCGCACGTGCTCCGTGTGCGGCGAGGTCGTGGAGTACGCGGACATCGTCAAGGGGTACGAGACCGAGGACGGCGAGCTGATCACGCTCGACGAGGCCGATCTCGACTCGCTGCCGATCGCCTCGGGCCATGAGATCGACGTCATCGAGTTCGTGCCGGCGGACCAGATCGACCCGCTGCTGTTCGACAAGGCCTACTACCTCGAGCCCGAGACCAAGGCCGCCAAGCCCTACGCGCTGCTGCGCGAGGCGCTGGCCGAGACCGAGCGGATGGCCGTGGTCCGGTTCGCCCTGCGCCAGCGCGAGTCGCTGGCCCTGCTGCGGGTGCGGGACAAGACGATCGTGCTGCAGACGATGCTGTGGCCGGACGAGATCCGCGAGCCCGCGTTCGACATCCTCGACCAGGACGTCGACCTCAAGCCCCAAGAGCTGAAGATGGCGTCCTCGCTGGTGGAGAGCATGGGCGCGGACTTCGACCCCGCCGACTTCCACGACGAGTACCGGGACGCGGTCGTCGAGCTGATCGAGTCGAAGAAGGAGCACGGCGACGTCAAGCCCGCCCCCGTCGAGGCCAAGAAGGAGGACGAGGGCGACTCGATGACCGACCTGCTCTCGGCCCTGCAGGCCAGCGTGGAGGCGGCGAAGGGCAAGGCGGGCGCGAAGCCCGAGGAACCGGAGCCCGAGCCGGAGAAGAAGCCCGCCCGCAAGCCCGCGGCCCGCAAGAAGAAGACCGACGACGAGGCCGAGGACAAGCCCGCCCCGAGGAAGCGCCGCACCGCCTGACCGCCGCGGGTCAGGGGCCGTGCGCGGACTCGGGCGGGGTCTCGTCCTTCTGCAGGCTCTCGAAGAGCCGGCTGGCCCTGGTCTTGTCCCAGCGGACCACGGACTGGCCGCCGATCGTGGGGGTGCCGCCGACCGGGACGGTGGTCGCGACGCCGCCGTTGGTCACCCCGCGCATGGCCAGGCCGAGCTGGGCGATGTTCCAGATGTGGTCGCTGGAGTCGACCGTGATCAGGCCGGTCATCGCGTCGGCCAGCGGGACCACCCGGAACGGGTTGACGAGCGTGGCCGGGCTGGTGGCCTTGGCGATCAGGGCGGACAGGAACTCGCGCTGCCGTTGCACGCGGTCGAAGTCCGAGCCCGCCGTCGCGCGGGTGCGGACGTAGCCCAGCGCGGTGGTGCCGTCGAGCTCCTGGCAGCCTGCCTGGATGTCCAGGTTCGCCTTGGGGTCCTTGATCGCCTTCGGCACGCAGAGGTCCACGCCGCCCACGGCGTCCACCGCGTCGACGAACCCGCCGAACCCGATCTCCGCGTAGTGGTCGATGTGCAGCCCGGTGGCGTTCTCCACCGTGCTGATCAGCAGCGGTGCCCCGCCGAACGCGTAGGCCGCGTTCAGCTTGTTGGACCCGTGCCCCTCGATCGGCACGTACGAGTCGCGCGGCAGGCTGACCAGCACGGACCCGGAGCTGCCGGAGTGCAGCAGCATGATCGTGTCCGTGCGCTGGCCCGCCGCGTCTCCGGTGCCGAGGCGCTCCTGGTCCTCCGTGCCGAGGTCCGCCCGGCTGTCCGAACCGACGATCAGCCAGTTCGTGCCCGACGACTCCGCCACCGACTCCGCGGGGAGCGCCTCGACCCGGTTCAGGTTCTGGTCGAGGAAGACGCCCCAGCCGACCAGGGCGATCAGCACCAAGGCCAGGGCGATCTTGATCCGCCTGCCCCACCGGCGCGGCCTGCGGACCTTCGGCTGCCGGGTCTGCACCGGGGGCCGGTACTGCTGCTGCGGCGGACCCGCGGATCGTTCCGCCACGATCATCGAGACCCACGGCCTCGCGCACTCCGCCCACTACCTCAACC
>NZ_JACBXB010000314.1 GCF_013870575.1 Pseudonocardia pini | reverse complement strand
CCCCGGTGGCGGGGTCGACCGTGGTGAAGTGGTCGGTCGTGTCGGACCACTCGCCGTCGATCATGAGGGTCACGGCTGCTCCTTGATCAGGTCGGCGGCACGTTCGGCCACGGCGACGACCGGCGCGTTGGTGTTGCAGGAGGGCAGGCCGGGGAAGACGCTCGCGTCGACCACGCGCAGCCCCTCGACGCCGTGGACCTCGAGCCTGCGGTCCACCACGGGGCCGATCGCCGCGGTGCCGGCCACGTGGAAGAAGGTCGAGGTGGCGAGCCGGACGAAGTCCTCCCGCTCCCGCGCGGTCAGCCTGCGGTCCGGGGCCGCGGGCCCGGCGCTCACCGCCCGCAGCGCCCGGGTCTCCCCCAGCTCCTGCACGAACCCGACGCCCGCCCCCAGCGCCTCGACGTCCGACGGCTCGCCGAGCAGGTTGGGCGCGATCCTCAGGGGCGCAGTGGGATCCGCGCCGGTGAGGGTGACCGAGCCGAGACTCCGAGAGCGCATGAGCCCGGGCGACACCGCGAACACGGGCGGCTCCAGCCGGTAGCGGGTGGCGACCTCCGGGGTGGCGTGCGGGCCCTGGACCACGAACGCGTGCAGGTCCGGGCGGTCGGCCCCCGGGCTGCACCAGTTGAGCATCGCGCCGCCGCCGGTCCCGCGGACCGGGCCGAGCGGGGCGCGCGCGTGGAAGGTCATGCCGGTGACCAAGGGGTGATCGGCCAAGCGCTCCCCGACGGGCAGGTCCACCCGGACGGCGATCCCGGTGTCCCGCAGGTGGTCCGCGGGCCCGATCCCGGCGAGCATCAGCAGCCGCGGAGTCTCCAGCGCGCCGAGGGCCAGGACCACCTCGCGCTCGGCGTGGACCACCTGCCCGGCGGAGTCCCGGACGCCCACGCACCGCTCCCCCGCGAACTCGAGCCCGACCACGCGCACCCCGCAGCGGACCTCCAGGTTCGGCCGGTCCGCGACGGGCGCGAGGTACCCGTCCGCGGCGCTGTGCCGCCGACCGTCCCGCACGGTGAACTCCGGGACGGTGGCGCCCGCGTTGGTGGCGCCGTTGGCGTCCGGGATCAGTGGGAGGCCGAGCTCGGCGGCCGCCTCCAGGACGGCCTGCGCGACGGGGTGCGGGTCGGCCTCCCGCTCGACGTGCATCGGGCCGCCCGTCCCCCGCCACTCGTCACCGCCCGCGGCCCGGTCCTCCGACCTGCGGAAGTAGGGCAGCAGCGCGGCGAAGTCCCAGCCGGGCCCCCAGGCGTCGTAGTCGGCGGGGTGGCCGCGGTACCAGAGCATCGCGTTGGTGGCGCTGCTGCCGCCGAGCACCTTCCCGCGCGGGATCGGGATGTGGCGGTGCAGGGTCGGGGCGGCGGGCTCGTAGGCGTGGCCCCAGTCCAGCGGGCCCGTGAGCAGCTCGGTCCACCGAGCCGGGTCGCGCACCGCGGCGCCGCCCTCGGCCGGGCCCGCCTCCAGCAGCAGGACCCGGACCGCGGGATCGTCGGAGAGCCGGCGGGCGAGCACGCAGCCCGCGCTCCCGCCGCCCACCACGAGGTAGTCAGTTGTGCTCACTGGGCCCCATGATCACGATGCCCTCCGACTCCTCGACGTGCCGGACGAACACGTACTTGTCCTCGCGGCCGTCGCTGTGCTTGCGCTTGATCCCGGGCTCCACCTCGCCGGACACCTTGGCCACCACCAGGTACGGCACGGTAGCCGCCAGCCCGGCCGCGCAGTGCGCGGCGAACTCCTCGACGGTCCGGGCGGTGTACGCCTCGCTCACCCCGGCCCCGCGGGCGATCGCGGCCAGATCGACCCGCCCCGAGGCGGTGTGCGTGGGCGGGCCGCCGATGGACTGGTAGCGCTCGTTGTCCCAGACGACCGTGAACAGGTTGGCGGGCTGCTCGTTGCCGAGCGTGGCCAGGATGCCGAGGTTGAACAGGAGCCCCCCGTCGGTGTCCAGGGAGACGACCCGCCGGTGGGGCAGGCCGACGGCCAGCCCGAACGCCTCCGGCGTCACGCAGCCCAGCTGCTGCTGGAACAGGCTGGCCGTGCGCATGTGCGGGGCGGCGGTGTACCACTCGTCGACGCTGCCGCCCAGGGACAACACCACCAGCTCGTCGCGCAGCCTGCCCGCCAGCTCGACCATGCAGTCGTAGCGCCTCATCGGACGATCCCTCCGCCCAGGGCGATCGCGGTGTGGTAGTAGCTGGAGTAGGCCAGCTCGTAGGCGTCCACGATGGACTGCCGGATGTCCTTCTCCTCGCGGACCACGCGGTAGGGGATGCGCAGCGCACCGAGGACCGGCTCCATGGTGGTCCCGTGCGGCACCGCCCACCAGTTGTTCTCGCCCATCTCGCCGCGGTAGCTCATCAGCATCACGACCGGGATGCCTGCGCCGAGTCCCATGCGCGCCAACGGTTCCACCGAGGCCCGCAGTCCCGAGTTCTCCATCACGAGCATGGCCCGCCTGCCGGAGAGGAACACGCCGCCACAGATCGCGGCGCCCTCGCCCTCGTTCGTCACGCGGATCGTGCGCAGCCCGGGCTCGGCGTCCATCGCCGGGTAGAGCGGCTTGAACAGCGAGTCCGGCAGGTAGCAGGCCACGCTCACCCCCGCCGCCGTCAACCCGGCGAGCACCTCGCCCACCGCAGAGTCGTGCACCGTAAGAGCTCCTCTCACACCTGGAAGAACCGGCCGAGGCCCATGCCGCGCAAGGCCCGTCGGTAGGCGACGGAACTGCGGTCGGCGGCGATGTTGACCTCGATCCGGGGGTCGAACGGCAGGTTCTCCGGACGCTGGGCCTCCACGATGGCCCGGTCCTCGGTGAACACCCGCAGGTTGAACGCCTCCACCTCGGCGGTCGTCTGGTCGGTGAAGACGTCCTTGGCGACCAGCGCGAACAGCCGGGTCGCCCGCGCGCTCACCGGTGTGGCGGCGTTGAGCAGGCCCAGCCGCCCGCCGTCGGGGAAGTGCACCACCAGCGTCGGGGTGAAGGGCAGGTGCATCTCGAAGGCCCGCAGCCAGCTCGCGCCGGGGAACGGGTTCGGCACGCCTGCCGCGTAGTTCGCCACGGTGGAGCGGTAGTCCACGCGGAACCCGGTCGGCGTCGGCTCCGGCTGGTAGGGCGGCACCTCGGTGTCCGCCGGGTCGGCGAACGTCGCGGTGTGCACGAACGCGAAGTGGGCGACGTCCAGGAAGCCCTCGACCTGCCTGCCCGCGAAGGCGGCGACGTCGAAGGGCGGCAGGGTCACGCACTGGAAGCCGGGGGCGCCCCAGTTCGGCATCGGCGGGATCGCCGCGTCGCCGGTGGGCCCCAGGCAGGTCCACACGAGCCCGTACCGCTCGACGGCGGGGTAGGTCCGCAGGTGCAGCCGCTCGGGGATCCGCGCCCCGGGATCGGCCGGGACCCGCACGCACCGGCCGCCTGCCCCGAACCGCAGGCCGTGGTAGGCGCAGGTCAGGACCTCGCCGTCGGTGGCGCCCATGGTGAGCGGGACGCCGCGGTGCGGGCACAGCTCGTCCGCGACGACGGTCTGCGCCCCCGCCCGGTACACGACCAGCGGCACGTCGAGCAGGGTGGCGGCCACGGGTCCCGCGGCGACGTCCGCGGTGCGGGCCACGGCGTACCAGTGCCCGGCGAGGATCCGCCGGTCGGCGGGGTCGAACGTGCTGTCCATCGGCTCCTCCTGGTACGCGACGCGGCGCGGGGTCGGCCCTCGCACCCGACACCAGAAGGAGTCCTCCTCCGGAGGGGAGCTCCGGATCGTTCACCGGCGGTGTCGCTCGAACGCCGCCGGACGGACGTCGCTACGCTCGTGTCGCGGTGTTGCACCCGCCCTCCTCTTCTCGTTACGGCTGTGTGAACCCGGTATCCGGCGGGCTCCGGGTGCGATCTCCTCCGCGGGAGGCACGCATGCGGATCGCACTGTTCTTCGACGGCACCTGGAACGCGCCGTGGGCGCACACCAACATCTGGGACCTGTACCGGCGCACGCCACAACGGGAGGGTGTCCAGCACACGCGGTACCTCGCGGGCGTGGGCCTGCGGCCGCCGCTGCTCGGCGGGGCCGTGGCGGGGATCGGGATCGACGAGCGCATCCGCACCGGCTACGCCGAGATCGCCCGGCACTGGTCACCCGGCGACGAGCTCTACCTCGTCGGTTTCAGCCGTGGCGCGTTCAGCGCCCGCAGCCTCGCCGGGATGATCGCGAAGTGCGGCATCGTGCCCCCGGGCACGCCGAGGCTCTCCGCGAAGGACCTCTTCGAGCGGTACCGCGACCGAAAACGGCCCGGGCTGCGCGAGATGCGGGCGACGCCCTCGCTCGCCGTCGACGACGAGGACCGGCAGGTCCTCGCCCACGCCGAGCAGGCCCGCATCCGCTTCGTCGGGGCTTTCGACACGGTCGGCGGGCTGGGCCTGCCCGGTCCGCTCGCCGCACTGACCGCAGGCTCCTACCGGTTCCACGACACCGCGCTCAGCGGCCTGGTCGACGTGGCCCGGCACGCCGTCGCCCTCGACGAGCTGCGCAGCTACTTCCCCGCCACGCTCTGGGACTCCGTGCCCATCCCCACCGAGACACCGACCGACGTGGAGCAGCGCTGGTTCGTGGGCGGCCACAGCAACGTGGGCGGCGGCCCGACCACCGGCCTCTGGTCCGACCGGCAGCTCTCGACCCTGCCACGGGAGTGGATCGCGGACGAGGCCGCCGCGGCGGGCCTGGAGATCGAGCCGGGCAAACCCGCGGACGACGCCGCGCTCGGCCGCATCGAACGCGCCGACCACAGCCCGATCTTCGCTCCACTCGGCCTGCTCCCGGGCCTCGGCTTCGGCCGCAGAGAGGTCCGGAAGAGCGGAATCGCCGAGGTCCTCGACCCGTCCGTCGGCACGCGCTGGCAGGAGGACCCGGCCTACCGCGCCCGAAAGGCCCCCCGCGCCCGCGGCCTCCGCAGGTGGATCACCGACCTCGGCTGGACCTGAGCGCCTTCCCGGCACCCACCCGCATCACCCCGCGCCCACCCGCGTCCGTCCGCACCAGCCACCGCCCGACCTCGGGTCACTGCGCTGCTCCCGGGGCCGGCCCTCCGGACCGCCTCTCGGAGTGGTCGAGATCTCTCACCCTTCACCGCTCAACGGTTCAGCGCTGAAGGGTGAGAGATCGAAGCCACTCACGGAACGACCCCGTGAGCCTGGCATCGGCCCGCGTCCGCCGGCATCGGCCCCACATCCGCCCCGCGTGCCCCACGCCCGCAAGCGGCGGCCCGCGGCGGCGAGGCTAGGACTGCGACTGCGCCCGGGGCGTCTCGCCCGTGAGCAGCGCCGCGGTGCCGGTGATCGTGAGGAGGCGGTCGAGGCGGGGGCGGCGGTCGTCCAGGCTGAGGCCGATGCCGGCGGCGGTGAGCCTGCGCTGGATCATCAACAGCACGGCGAGGCCGTGCGAGTCGCAGAAGTCCAGCTCGGCGCAGCGCAGCACCACCCGGGCCAGGCCGGGCTCGGTCGCGGCCTCGGTGACCTCGCCGAGCAGCCGGTCCGCGGTGGCGAGGTCGAGGTCGCCGACCACGGCGACCGCCACGACGTCGGGCTCCGGGCGGGTCCAGGTCAGGTTCAGCACCCCGATGGTCATGAGGCCTCCACCGAGGTCGACCGGCAGGCGACGAGCCGCTCGCGACCGCCTGCCAGGATGCGGCGGGCCCGCGGGAAGTCCCGCAGCTCGTCCGCCAGCAGGTCCAGGCCCGGCAGCAGGGACTGCACCGGCACGTCGCGCACGGTGAGGATCTCCGCGGTCCAGCCGAGGAAGTCCGCGAACAGCGCCGCATCGTCGGTGTAGAGGGCCGCGGCCAGGAAGTCGACGATGTGCGCCAGGTCCTCGGCGGTCCGCTCGCGCTGCACGTCCGAGTAGCCGCGCATCGCGGGCAGCTGCTCCTCCAGACCCGTGTAGACGGCCTTGACCAGGTTGCCCGCGGTCATCCCGACCATCGTGTACTCCTGGTCCGCGAGGTGCGGAAGGGCATCCAACGGCTGCGCGGGGATCTCCGGGCGGGGCAGCGGACCGGCGGCGAGC
>NZ_JACBXB010000313.1 GCF_013870575.1 Pseudonocardia pini | reverse complement strand
AGCTCGGCGAGACCACGGGCAGGCCCGCGTGTCCCGCGGGCGGATCAGCCATGTCGGCGGCGACGTAGCCGATCGCACGGTCGCCGACGCCCAGCGCGTCGAGGGTCGCCAGGCTGCTCGGCCAGCCGACGAGCACCCGCTGCGGCGGCGGGACCGTGAACGTCTGGCCGCACCGGGTGAAGGTGTGCTCGCCCGCCGCGGTGTCGGTCCGAGCGGGGACCGGGGGCGCGGCGGAGCAGCCGGCGAGCAACGCGAGGCCGGTGACACCGGCGGCCAGGGTTCGGCTGATGACGGATCGTCGGATCACGGGTGGTCCTCCAGGACGTGGGGTTCCGGGGTCAGTGCGGCGAGATGGACCGCGCGGCGACCGGTGAGCGGGTTGGTCGTGCATCGGGCGTCGACGCCGTACACGGCGCGGATCAGCTCAGGGGTGAGCACCTCGTCGGCCGGGCCCTCCGCGACCGGCTGCCCGTCTGCGAGCACGTGCACCCGATCGCAGTAGGCAGCGGCGAGGTTGAGGTCGTGCAGGGCGGCGACCACGGTCACGGGCAGGTCTGAGAGCATCTCGAGCAGCTCGATCTGGGCGCGGACGTCGAGGTGGTTGGTGGGCTCGTCGAGCACCAGCAGCCGCGGTTCCTGGGCGAGCGCGCGAGCCAGGAACACCCGCTGGCGCTCGCCACCGGACAGCGTCGCGACCATCCGGTCGGCCAGGTGCACCACACCGGTGTCGGCGAGGGCACGCTCGACGATCCCGGCGTCGGCGGCCCGCCCGTGGTCGAGCAACCCACGGTGTGGCACCCGGCCCAGCTCCACGACCTCCCGCACGCTGAACGCGAACTCCCCCGTGTCGTCCTGCAGCACGACGGCGGTGCGCCGCGCGGAGTCGCGCGGGCTCAGCGACCAGACGTCCTCGGCGTCGAGCAGGATCCGGCCCGCCACCGGCCGCAGCGCGCGGTAGACGGTGCGCAGCAGCGTGGACTTCCCCGAGCCGTTGGGGCCGATGAGCCCGACGAGGGTCCCCGGCTCGGCGGCCAACGCGGCGTCGGCGACGATCCGGTGGCCGTCGATGTCGACGGAGACCCCGCCGGCGGCCACGCGGATCACGAGGCCCGCCCGCCGTCGGTGCGGCGGAGCAGCCACAGGAAGAACGGGGCACCGACGGCGGCCGTGACCACCCCGATCGGCAGTTCGGCAGGGGCACGCAGGGTCCGGGCGGCGAGATCGGCCAGGGGTAGGAACACCGCCCCGACCAGGACGGACGTGAGCAGCATTCGCCGGTGCTCGGCGCCGACGAGCAACCGCGCCAGGTGCGGCACGACCAGCCCGGCGAACCCGATCCCGCCCGCGACGGCCACGATGCATCCGGTGACCAGCGCCGACAATGCCATCAGCTGCAGCTGCAGGCGTCCGACGGTGATCCCGAGGCTGGCGGCGAGGTCGGTGCCCGCGGCCAGCGCGTTGAGCCTTCGTCCGTTGAGCACCAGCCAGCCGGTGCCGAGCGCGATCACCACCACCGGCAGCGCGAGCTGCTCCCACGCCGCACCGGACAGGCTCCCGAGCGTCCAGAACAGCACGCGCTGCACCTGGTTCGGCGCTGCGACGGTCTGCAGGTAGTAGGTCGCCGAGGACACCAGGTACCCGACGGCGACGCCCGCGAGCACCAACCGCACCGGCGGCCACGCGCCGTGTCGCCTCCCGAGCAGGAAGGTCACGCCGAACGCCGCCCATGCACCGAGGAAGGCCGCAGCCGACAGCCCGAGCCCGCCCACAGCGGCCGACCCCAGAACGATCACCACGACCGCCCCGAGCCCGGCCCCGGGTACGATCCCGATCAGGTAAGGATCACCGAGCGGGTTACGCACCACCGTCTGGATCACCGCCCCGCCCACGGCGAGACCGGCTCCGACCACGATCCCGAGCAGCACCCGAGGCACCCGCACGGTCCACACGATCTGGTCGAGAACCGGGTCCGGCGGAGTGACCGGCAGCCCGAGATGATGGCCGACGACCTGCCACACCGTCGTGACCGGCACACCGACCGAGCCCACCGAGACACCGAGCAGGGCCACCACGACCACCGCCGTCGACAGCCCGGCGACCAGGACCGCGAACCGTCCCGGCGGGGCGAAGGGCGGGCCGTGTCGGACCCCTGACGGCCGGGTCGTGGTCATGGAGCGGCCCCCTCGTCGTCGTTGCCGAGACGCTAATCCGAAACGACAACGATTGTCGATAGGGCCGTGAGCGGGCACACGTCTCCGCCGACCACCTCGGGCTCGACCCACGTCGGGCCTGGCGCGACAGCGGACAGCGGCGCAATCCACGACCGCAGCGTTGCCGTGGGGCGGTGTCTGAGACCGAGCGAAGCCGACTACCACACCGCGCGCCACATCTGGTTCCACGCAGACCCGGAAATCGTCCACCCGGACCGCTCACCAGGGACACAACCGGCGGTAGATGCTTTGAGCGGGCGACGGGAATCGAACCAGCGTAGCTAGTTTGGAGGGCACGGGTCGAGGTGATCCACCGCTCCTACCTGCGCCTACCCTCTCCGTGAAGCACTGCGATGCCCTCCGAGCACTCCCGTGGCCCCATGTTCGTGCCACATGTGGTTCCACGCGGCAGGGCCGTCGGCTCAGTCGGTGAGGACTAGTTTCGGCGACTACTGAGCCGCGGCGGCGGAGGTGTCGTTCGGGATGCTCGACGGCGGCCGCGGCTATCATCACCGCGAGTCCCGACAGGCCGAACGAGGAGGCAGTGATGACGACCCAGCCCGGGCCTACGCCCTCCCGCAAGCCGGCCCCGACCCTCGACGAGATCTTCGCGAACGCGAAGGCGGTGCAGAGCATCGACGAACTCGCCCAGGACGGGATCTTCGAGGACGACGCCGAGCTCGACGAGTTCCTCGCCGACCTCCGGCAGATGCGCCGCTCCAGCATCGCCTGACGTGCGCCGGATCATCCTCGACACCGACGTCGCCTCACAGGTGATCAAGCAACGCGTTCCCGCCCCGCTCGCCCGCCAGCTGGCCGAGGCCGAGCACGGCATCACCTTCGTCACCTACGGCGAACTCACCCGCTGGTCGATCACGCGCCAATGGGGACCCGCCCGCCGGAGCTCCCTCGACGCCTGGCTCGCTGCACGACCCACGCTCCCCTACACCGACGACGTCTCCAGGATCTGGGGCGAGATCACCGCCTATGCCGCCCGCCGCGGCCGCCCACGACCCCAGAACGACAGCTGGATCGCCGCCACCTGCCTCGCCTACGGCCTCCCCCTCGCGACGCTCAACGTGAAGGACTTCAGCGACTTCGCCGAGCACGAAGGACTTGTCCTGATGGGAGTCTGACGTTGAGTCCCGGTTGCCGTGCCTGCTCCGACTGTCCAATCGCTGCTCGGCCGCCGAGCCTCAGGTGGCGAGTTCGGCCACTCGGCGGAGGACGAGGAGCCCCTCAGCCCTGCAAGATCAGAATGTGGCTGATCCCCGCGATGAGTTGATCGATGTCGACGGCTACCGAACGTCGATCCGCGTCACCGGGACCGGCGGCCCGTGCATAGTGTTCGACGCCTGTTCAGGCGGTGGGCACGACTTGTGGGAGCAGGTCAGAGACGGACTCGGCGAGACCCTGTGTCTCACCTACGCGCGCCCCGGGCTGGAGGACAGCGACCCGCTGCCCCCGGCGCTCCAGGCATCCGTCCGCACGACTGCTCCCGCCGCCGCACGACTGCGCGCGGTTCTCCGCGAAGCGGGCCTGCAGGGGCCGTACATCCTGGTCGGATCCTCCATCGGCGGCTACATCGTCGACCGCTTCTTGGCCAACTGGCCCGCCGATGTCGCCGGCATCGTTCAAGTCGACCCGACCTACCTCGACGTCATCCCCCGCATGGCTCGCGACGGCGACATCGACGATGCCGATGGCAGCGGCTACCGCTGGTCATGGCCGCTGTCGATGCGCGAGATGCAACAGACCCCGCCGAGCACACCTCCTCACGCAGTAGTGCTCTCGCGCGCGATGGGAACACTGCCTGCCGAAATCGTGGCGCGGGCCTGGCAACCCCTCACCGTTGATGAAGCGGATACCGGCTGGCGCGAGTGCCAACGGGACTGGGCCGACCGTCTCGACGCCGTACACATCGCCGCCGACACAGCCGGCCACCTCATCTCCCGCGATCAACCCGAACTCGTCGCCGCGGCGGTAAGGGCCATCCACCGTGCCGTCACCTCCGGAGCCCGTCAGCTCGACACGACCTCCATCACCGACGCCGGCGGAGCGTTGCTGCCACGCCGCCCTTCCTGACCCGAGCCGATCCGAGTGGAAGGGCTCCGACCGACGCGAGCGCACGGGCTCAGCAGCTCACTGCGCCGCCGAGCCACCCTCACGGCTGAGGTAGTTCGCCACGGTCTTCCGCAGCGTCTCGGCGTGGTTGTAGATGTCCTGCGGCGAGTCGATGGCCAGGCGAATCTCGGTCTTGTTCTCGTCGAACACGCCCAGATACTTCTGCGTCCGGTTGAACCACAGCCGCGCGACGGGCTTGCGGTTGTTGTCATCGAGCAGCACACCGAAGTAGGTCTGAGTGTCCCGAGCCGCGACGCGCTCCACGGCGACCTCGCTGCACACGATCGCACGCACGATCTGAAAACCCTCGATCTCCTCGTCGGTGGTGACGACCAGCTTCGTCGCGTCCAGCTCGTCTACCTCGCCGGCGGGAACCTCGGCCACCGTGACGGTGGTGGTACGCACCGGAGCGGGCGCCGACGGCGTTACCGCCGCGGGGGCGTCGTCACCGAGTGCGGTCTTGAGCCGCTCGTTTACCTGCTCCGTCAGGAACTGCGTGGCCGCCTTCGGCACCAGCGTCTCGAACTGCTCGCGCACCTTCGCCGTCACGCTCTTCTCGTACACCCGCGAGGCGAAGAACTTCACCCACTCCGAACTCGGCGCCCGGAACTCCGCGGCCAGAGCACGCTTGATCTGACCGATGTACTTCAGCTCGCCCGCCGCGTTGATGACCGAGTCGAGGTCGAACGACTCCCTCGTCAGCTTCACCAACTCCGGCAGCAGCGTGGCGTCGATGGCAGCCAGGTCGAGCACCAGGAACGGCTTCTCGTCCATCCTGTTCGGCGCGTCGAGGTCCGTATAGAACTCGTACACTTCGCCATTGGTCAGCACCGCCACCCGGGCGTTGGTGACCGCGAAGTACCGGAACAGCTGGGAAGAGTGCTGAATCTTCAGCGGCTCGGTGACCTTCTTGCACTCGACCAGGATCTGCACCTGGCCGCCGTGCACCAGGGCGTAGTCGATCTTCTCACCCTTCTTCACCCCGACGTCGGCGGTGAACTCCGGGATGACCTCGGACGGGTTGAACACGTCGTAGCCCAGCACCGAGCCGATGAACGGCATCACGAACGCGTTCTTGGTCGCCTCCTCGGTCTCGATGGCGGCCTTGTGCTGACGAACCTTCGTCGCCAGGTCGTAGACGCGTTCGTTGATGCTCACAGACATGTCCCCCAGGCTCTCGGCCCCCGCCCGGAGACCTTCACAAAGGGCACATCGGACAGTCGATCAGTGTCGCTACACCCGCCGTGCCCGGCTCATCACAATTGGTGACCTGGAGCCGTCGGTAGGTAGATCGCGGAGCATTCGGGTTGAGCACGAGGGTTGATGTCGGATCGTTCATCCACTCGTCGAACTCGTCAACGGTGCGGAACAGCGGCTGCCCGGCGAAGCCCGCGGTCAGCTCGATCATGAGCGTCAGGGAGCCGTCGGAGCCCTGCGCGACGGCGTGCAGGGCATCGTCGACCAAGGGTACGACTCTGCTGGTCACGTAGGCGTTGTGCTGCTCGCCGAGCGCGTGTTCCGCGTCGGCCAGAGCGACCGCGGTCTCCACTGCGGCGCAGGCCTCAGCCTCGAGCAGTGCGATCTGTTCCTCCGGCAAGCCGTACTCGCGGGCGCGGACGACGGCGGTTCGGAGCCCCTGGGCGATGAGCGTTGCGCATAGCTGACCCACAAGGCCACCAACCAGTGCGCCGACGACCGGCACCGGAAGCACGGTC
>NZ_JACBXB010000312.1 GCF_013870575.1 Pseudonocardia pini | reverse complement strand
GAGCGGACAGGGTCGGGCTCGGCGCGGGCGCAGGCTCCCCGCGTCCGAGCGCGCGCACCTCCTCGGTGATGCGTTCGGTCCGACCGGCCTCCGAGCGCTCGTCGGGCAGGGGCGTGCGGACCGCGAGCTCGACGCCCTCGCGCAGGGTCGAGACCTGCTGCTGCACACCGTCCCGGTGCCGTCCACGCAGCTCTCGCTGCTCGGCCAGCGCCGTGGACCAGGCCTGGTCCCGGCCGGTGTCGACGGAGAGGAGCTCGTCGATCGCGGCGAGCTGCTCGTCCGCGCGCTGCAGTTCGTCCGTGCTGCGCTCCAGCTCGCGATAGCCCTCCAGCTGGGACTGGAGGGTGGCTCGCTGCTGCTGCAGGACCTGCCTGCGCCGCTCCATCTCCCGGACGGCGACCGGCGGGGTCCCGCCCTCCCGCGCCACGGGCGAGGCCTTCCAGTCCTGCTCGGCGATCTCGAGCGCCTCGAGCTGGCCACTGACCGCGGTCAACGCCAGCTCCGCCCGGCTCGCCCAGTTCTCCTCGGAGGTCGGCGCGGCGACGCTCGGTGGCGGCGACGGATCCACCGGCGCACCCGCGGTCAACGCGTACCCGCCGAGCAGGATCGCCGTGGCACCGAGCACCGCGATGGTCCGCTTCTGACGGGCGAGCGCCCGCATCCAGCTGGATCGACCGGCCGTGGGAGCGTCGGCGACGGACCGGTCGCGGCCGTCGGCGGTCGAGTTCTCGACCTCGGTTTCGACCGTGGAGCGAACCGGCCGAGGTTCCGAAGGCATCGGTTCCCGCAACCACGGGAGCGTCGCGGTGACCGCGGGGTCCTCGGCGGAGTGCGCTGCGGCTCGACGCAGCCGCCGCATCGCCAGGCGGTGCGCGGCGCAGCAGTAGAGCCGCTCCGGACGACCGGGAACCGACTCGACGACGAGGTCGCATCCCGGGAGCGCGCACACCCGCACCCCGTCACCGGCACCGTCGGTCAACCACTCAGCCATGCGCGCTCCCTCCGCACCCGGACGGGTGATCGCCTCGCGGGCGCCGGACGCTACGCACCCGAACGCGCGCCACCGGGCGTCCGAAACGGTGTCCGACCAGCCTTTCTGACGGGAAGCACCCATTTCGACACGGACAGTGCACGAGTCACGACAAGTCGATCACCATGCGCAACGAAATCGGTTGCTCCTGAGTGATCGAGAACACAGTGAGTGACAGATCGCTGTCACGTGTCACCACACCACGCGCGGGAAGGGCCGCACACGACACCGCCCGCCCCGAACGAGTCGGGGCGGGCGGTTCGGGTGGTGCGGAGGGTCAGTAGCTGGGGAGGGAGGAGTCGACCTGCTTCACCCAGGCCAGCACCCCGCCGCCGACGTGGACCGCGTCCGCGAAGCCTGCTCGGTGCAGGGCCGCGAGGGCCTCGGCGGAGCGGGCGCCGGACTTGCAGTGCAGCACGATCGGCTTGTCCTGCGGGAGCTCGGAGAGCGCCTCGCCCGACAGGATCCGGTCCTTCGGGATCAGCACCGCGCCGGGGATGCTCACGATCTCGTACTCGTGCTGCTCCCGGACGTCGATCAGCGCGAAGTCCTTGCCCGCGTCGATCATCTCCTTGAGCTCGGTCGCGGTGATCGTGTTGCCGACCGCCGCAGCCTGCGCGTCGTCCGAGACGGTCCCGCAGAACGCGTCGTAGTCGATCAGCTCGGTGATCTTCGGGGTGTCCGGGTCCTTGCGGATCTTGACCTGGCGGTAGGTCATCTCCAGGGCGTCGTAGATGACCAGCCGACCGAGGATCGGCTCGCCGATGCCGGTCAGCAGCTTGATCGCCTCGTTGACCATGATCGACCCGATCGACGCGCACAGCACGCCGAGCACGCCACCCTCGGCGCAGGAGGGGACCATGCCGGGGGGCGGCGGCTCGGGGTAGAGGTCGCGGTAGTTCAGGCCGAGCCCGTTGGGGGCGTCCTCCCAGAACACCGAGGCCTGACCCTCGAAGCGGTAGATCGAGCCCCAGACGTACGGCTTGCCGGACAGCACCGCGGCGTCGTTCACCAGGTACCGGGTGGCGAAGTTGTCCGTGCCGTCGAGGATCAGGTCGTAGTCGGCGAAGATGTCCATGACGTTGGACGAGTCCAGCCGGGTCTGGTGCAGCCGCACCTCGACCAGCGGGTTGACCTCCTTGATGGAGTCCCGCGCCGACTCGGCCTTGGGCCGCCCCACGTCCGACTGGCCGTGGATGATCTGGCGCTGCAGGTTCGACGAGTCGACCTCGTCGAACTCGACGATGCCCAGCGTCCCCACACCGGCCGCGGCCAGGTACAGCAACGCGGGCGAGCCCAGCCCACCGGCGCCGACGACCAGCACCTTCGCGTTCTTCAGTCGCTTCTGCCCGTCCATCCCGACATCCGGGATGATGAGGTGGCGGCTGTAGCGCTCCACCTCTTCCTTGGTCAGTTCGGCGGCCGGCTCCACGAGCGGCGGTAGCGCCATGTCAACAGCTCCCTGGGTCTTCCTGCAAAGGCTCTACAGAGCCGCAACACGTTCGTCCGCCGACATCTTCCCATCCGCGAGCGAGTCCCAGAACGCGCCGACGGCCGCGGCGACCCGGTCGGGGGTCTCGATCTGGGCGATGTGCCCGACGCCGTCGAGCATCACGAGCCTGCCGTCCGGGAACGTGCGGGCGGTGCGGGCGGCCAGCCGGGGGTTCACCAGCCGGTCCTTGGTCCCCCAGACGACGAGCGTCGGGACGGGGACCCGCGCGGCAGCGCGCCACAGCCCGGGCCCCATCCAGCTGCGGAACATCCCGAAGGCGGAGCGGTCGATCGCCTGCCCCGCCCACGGCTGCCTGCCGCGGGCCACCATCTCGGCCGCGGTCTCGTCGAGCCGGACGTCCGTGGCCCGGGTGGGGTCCCCGAAGCAGAGCGCGACGGTCGCCTCGGCCCGGGAGCGCGGGCTCGCCGCCGCCAGTTGGGCGCGGGCCTTGCTGCCCAGGCCGGGGATCCAGGCCAGCGCCATCCGCGGGTCGGACATCCGACGGGGGTCGGGCCTGCGGTCCGGCATCGCCGGGGAGACGAGGGTGAGCGACCGCACGAGCTCCGGGCGCCGGGCGGCGACGAGCATCGACACGATCCCGCCGAGCGAGTTCCCCACCAGGTGCACCGGGCGCCCGCGGCCCGCGAGCCAGCAGAGCAGCGCGTCCGCGTGCCCGGCGGGCGAGTAGTCGCAGGAGGGGACGGGCTCGGTGTAGCCGAACCCCGGCAGGTCGACGGCGGTGCCCGCGACCTTCGGGGCCAGCAGGTACGCCAGGTCGGTCCAGTTGGTGGCGGAGCCGGACAGCCCGTGCACGTAGACGGCGTCCTCCCCCGCCCCCGGGGTCTCCCGGACGTGCAGGGTCACCCCGCCCGCCGTGACGTGCCTGCCCGGCCACGGCGCCTGGTGCACGGGCAGCGGCGGCAGGTCGTCGAGGTCGCCCGGGGTCCCCACCCGGGCGCGGGGCGCCGGGATGGACCGCGGGTGAACGAGCGGCAGCGGGAGCGAGACCACACGACGAGCATGACAAGAACCCCGGCCCGCCGGCCACTCCGAGTAGCCGTCACCACTCCGTGCAGCCGATCGTTGATCACCCGAACGCTCGGTCGCCCCAGCCCCGGATACCCCCCGATGGTATGTTCGCGGCACGGAAGGGGACACTCGGGAGAAGGAGGCGCGATGCTCACGGCGGTCCGGCTCGGCGGTTACGTCGGCATCCTCGGCGTGGTCTTCGGCGCGGCCTGGGGCGGCGGCGCGCTGCTCGGCCCCGAGTTCACGACCGCACCCGCCGCCGTCGAGCAGCACATGGGCTCGGACGTGCCGCTCCCGACCCTCACGGACGGGCTGTCCTCCGTGGCCCAGGGGTACACCCTCGCCGCCGAGACCACGACGTTCACCGCGAACCGCACCGCGGACCTGCAGGTCACGGTGACCGGCCCCAGCGGGCCCCTCACCACCTACGAACCCCGCGAGGACGGCGCCGAGCTGCGGATCCTCGTCGTCCGGCGGGACGGGGCGGGGTTCCAGGCGCTCTACCCGGAGCCGTCCGGCGACGGCGGGTGGGTCACCCCGCTCCGGCTGCCGAGTGCCGGGGCGTGGCGCGCGATCGCACAGTTCACCCCCGCGGGCGGGACCCCCACCACGCTCGGCACCGACCTGTTCGTCCCCGGTGACTTCTCTCCCGTCGAGACCGCTCCCGGCCGGTCCGCGCAGGCCGACGGCTACCAGGTCCGGCTGGACGGGGACCTCCGCGCGGGCATCCAGTCCGCCGTCTTCGCGACGGTCAGCCGCGACGGCGCCGGGATCACCGACCTGGAGCCGGACCGGGGGACGTTCGGGGACGTCGTGGCGCTGCGGGCCGGGGACCTCGCCGTCGTCCCGGTGCCCGCGCAGACCCGGGCCGCCCCGCAGGACCGCTCCGGGCCCGGCATCGCCTTCACGGCCCTGGTACCCACGGAGGGCGTCTACCACCTCTACCTGCGCTTCCGGCACGCGGGCGCGGAGCATCTCGTGGACTTCACGGTCCCCACCTTCGGCACGCAGAGCGGAGGCGCCCGATGAGTGCCCCCACCACCCCGGCGGCCGACGCGCAGCGGATCGAGCTCGTGATCGGCGGCATGACCTGCGCGGCGTGCGCGAACCGGATCGAACGCAAGCTGAACAAGATGGACGGCGTCGCGGCCACGGTGAACTACGCCACCGAGAAGGCGACCGTCAGCTACCCGGCCGAGCTCGCGCCGGAGGAGCTGGTCGCCACGGTCGAGGCCGCCGGGTACACCGCGCAGCTGCCGCAGCCGCCGTCGGCCGAGGCCGAGCCGGTCGACCCCGCCGCCGAGCATGCCCGCGACCTGCGGGACCGGCTGATCGTGAGCGCCGTGCTCGCCGTCCCGGTGGTCGTGGTCTCGATGGTCCCGGCCTGGCAGTTCACCTACTGGCAGTGGATCGCGCTGGCGCTGGCCGCCCCGGTCGTCGTGTGGGGGGCGCTGCCCTTCCACCGCTCGGCCTGGACGAACCTGCGCCACGGCGAGGCGACCATGGACACCCTGGTCTCGCTGGGCACGCTCGCGGCGCTGGCCTGGTCGCTGTACGCGCTGCTGTGGGGCGGTGCGGGCGTCGCGGGGATGACCCATCCCTTCGAGCTGACCATCAGCCGCGGCGACGGCACCGACGCGATCTACCTCGAGGTCGCCGCGGGCGTCACCGTCTTCATCCTCGCGGGCCGGTACTTCGAGGCGCGGTCCAAGCGCACCGCGGGAGCGGCCCTGCGCGCGCTGCTGGAGCTGGGCGCCAAGGAGGTCGCGGTGCTGCGCGGGGACGCCGAGGTGCGCATCCCCGTCGACCAGCTGGCGGTCGGGGACCGGTTCGTGGTGCGGCCCGGTGAGAAGGTCGCGACGGACGGCGAGGTCGAGGAGGGCACCTCCGCCGTCGACGTGTCGATGATCACCGGCGAGTCGGTGCCCGCCGAGGTCTCCCCCGGCTCCGCGGTGGTCGGCGGTTGCGTGAACGAGGGCGGCAGACTGGTCGTGCGGGCCACCCGCGTCGGCTCGGACACCCAGCTCGCGCGGATGGCGCGGCTCGTCGAGGAGGCGCAGAGCGGCAAGGCCGCCGTCCAACGGCTGGCGGACCGGATCTCCGGGGTCTTCGTGCCGATCGTGATCGCGCTGGCCGTGGGCACGCTCGGCTTCTGGCTCGGCAGCGACGCGGGCGTCTCTGCGGCGTTCACCGCCTCGGTCGCCGTGGTGATCATCGCCTGCCCGTGCGCGCTCGGCCTGGCCACGCCCACGGCGCTGCTGGTCGGCACGGGGCGGGGCGCGCAGCTCGGCGTGCTGATCAAGGGCCCCGAGGTGCTGGAGTCGACCCGGCGGGTGAACACCGTCGTGCTCGACAAGACCGGCACCGTCACCACGGGCCGGATGAAGCTGATCGAGACCCACGTGGCGGGCCGGGAGTCCGCGGAGCAGGTGCTGCGGCTCGCCGCGGCCGTCGAGGACGGTTCCGAGCACCCCGTCGCCCGTGCGGTCGCCGCCGCGTGGCGGGCGCGGTTCG
>NZ_JACBXB010000311.1 GCF_013870575.1 Pseudonocardia pini | reverse complement strand
CAGCGAGCACGGCCCGACGGTGCTGGTCGGGATCAGCCGCGGCGGGCTGACCCTCAACGCCGTGGGCAACGCGGCGCCCGAGCTCGTCGACCGGCTCGTCTACGTGTCCGCGCACTGCCCGGTCGCCGCGAGCGTGGCGGAGTACGACGCCTCGCCGGAGAACGCGGACAGTCTGCTCGGCTCCGTGGGTGGCCTGGTCAGCGCCGACCCTGCCGCCGTGGGGGCCCTGCGACTCAACTGGCGCACCGCGGACCCGGCGATGCACGAGGCGCTGCAGGCCGCCCTCCTCGCCGACGGCACCCGGGACGAGCTGCTCGCCTACCTGCACACCCAGGACCCGGACGAGACCCTGGTGATCGACGACGACCTGGTCCGCGCCGAGGCGGACACCTGGGGCCGGATCCCTCGTGACTACGTCCGGCTCACGGCCGACCGCGCCCTCCCACCCGCCCTGCAGGACCGCTACATCGCGGAGGCGGACGCGCTCACCCCGGACAACACCTTCGCGGTGCACTCGCTGGACACCACCCACATCGGCGTCCAGGTCCACCCCGAACCCCTCGCCGACCTCCTCAGCGAGTAGCCGTGCGCGGCGGTCGTCGCCAGAGCGACGATCGCCGCGCACAGGTGCTCAGAGCGCGCCCTTGGTGCTCGGGATGCCGGTGATGCGGGTGTCCGGCTCGGTGGCCGCCCGGAGCGCACGGGCGATCGCCTTGAACTCCGCCTCGGTGATGTGGTGCGGGTCCCGGCCCGCGTGCACGCGGACGTGCAGGGCGAGGTGGCCGTGGAAGGCCAGCGACTCGAAGACGTGCCGGTTCAGGACCGTGGGATAGTGCCCACCCACCACGAACCCCTCCATCACCGACGGCTCGCCGGTGTGGACCGTGTAGGGGCGACCGCTCACGTCCACCACGGCCTGCGCCAGTGCCTCGTCCATGGGGATCCAGGCGTCGCCGAAACGGCGGATGCCCTTCTTGTCCCCCAGCGCCTGCCGCAGCGCCTGGCCCAGCACGATCGCCGTGTCCTCGACGGTGTGGTGCGCGTCGAGCTCGACGTCCCCCTCCGCCTGCACGGTGAGGTCGAAGGCGCCGTGTTTGCCGAAGGCGTCGAGCATGTGGTCGAAGAACGGGACCCCGGTCGAGACCGAGACCTGTCCCGTGCCGTCGAGGTCGATCTCGACCAGGACCTTCGACTCCTTGGTGACACGCTCGACGCGCCCGACCCTGCTCATGCCCACTCACTCTCCGCCACGACCGCCGCCGCGGCCAGGAACGCGTCGTTCTCCTCGGGGGTGCCGATCGTGACCCGCAGGTGCCCGGGGATCCCCACGTCCCGGATCAGCACACCCTGGTCCAGGAACGCCTGCCACGCACGCGGGGCGTCGGTGAACCGGCCGAACAGCACGAAGTTGGCGTCACTGGGCACGCAGGCGAGACCGAGCGCCTCCAGCGCCGGAACGACCCGGTCCCGTTCCGCCGCGAGCAGAGCCACCGACCCGAGGGTGGCCCCGGCGTGCCGCAGCGCCGCCCGCGCGGCGGCCTGGGTCAGCACCGACAGGTGGTACGGCAGCCGGACGAGCTGCAGCGCGTCGACGATCGCCGGTGCCGCGGCCAGGTAGCCCAGCCGCCCGCCCGCGAAGGCGAACGCCTTGCTCATGGTGCGGCTGACGATCAGCTTGTGTCCGTGCGTGGCCAGCAGCGTGGTCGCCGACGGGTGGGCGGAGAACTCCGCGTACGCCTCGTCGACGATCACGATCCCGGGCGCCGCGTCGATCAGCAGTGCCAGGTCCGCCGGGTCGAGGGACTGCCCGGTGGGGTTGTTCGGGCTGGTCAGGAACGTGACGTCCGGGGCGCGCTCCTTCAGCAGGAGCTGCGCGGCGTCCACGTCCACGGCGAAGTCCGCGGTCCGCGGGATCTCCAGCCACTCGGTCTGGGTGCCCGAGGAGATGATCGGGTGCATCGAGTAGCTCGGCACGAACCCGAGCGCCGAGCGCCCCGGCCCTCCGAACGCCTGCAGCACCTGCTGCAGGATCTCGTTGGACCCGTTGGCGGCCCAGAGGTTCTCCGCGGCCAGGGCCACGCCGGTCTGCCGGGTCAGGTACTCCGCGAGCTCGGTCCGCAGCGCCACCGCGTCCCGGTCCGGGTAGCGGTGCAGGTTCCGCGCCGCCTCCTCGCACGCCGCGGCGACCTCCGCCACCAGCTCCGGCGGCGGCGGGTACGGGTTCTCGTTGGTGTTGAGCCGCACGGCGACCTCGAGTTGCGGCGCGCCGTAGGGCGACCGGCCGCGCAACGACTCCCGCAGGGGCAGGTCCTCGAGCCGGATGGCGCTCCCCGGGGCGCTCACCGGGGGAACCGGGCCGTGACGGCCTGCCCGTGCGCGGGCAGGTCCTCCGCGGTCGCGAGCGTGACGACCTTGTCCGCCACCTCGCGCAGCGCCTCCTCGGTGTACTCCACGACGTGGATGCCCCGCAGGAACGTCTGCGTGGACAGCCCGCCGGAGTGCCGGGCGCAGCCGCCGGTGGGCAGCACGTGGTTCGAGCCCGCGCAGTAGTCCCCGAGCGAGACCGGCGCGTACGGGCCGATGAAGATCGCGCCCGCGTTCCGGACCCGGGCCCCGACCTCCCGTGCGTCGGCGGTCTGGATCTCCAGGTGCTCGGCGGCGTACGCGTCGACGACCGCGACGCCCTCCGCCACGTCCCGCACCAGGATCGTGGCCGACTGCGGGCCGGACAGCGCGGTGCGGATCCGCTCGGTGTGCTTGGTGGCGGCCACCTGCGCCTCCAGCTCCGCGTCGACCGCCGCGGCCAGCTCCTCCGACGTCGTGACCAGCACCGACGCCGCGTTCGGGTCGTGCTCCGCCTGGGAGATCAGGTCCGCGGCGACGTGCACGGGATCGGCCCCGCCGTCCGCCAGGATCGCGATCTCGGTGGTGCCCGCCTCGGCGTCGATCCCGACCAGGCCGCGGAGCAGCCGCTTCGCGGCGGTGAGGTAGACGTTCCCGGGGCCGGTGATCACGTCCACCGGCTCCAGCTCGCCACCGTCCGTGTCGACGCCGCCGTAGGCCAGCAGGGCGACGCACTGGGCCCCGCCGACCGCCCACACCTCGTCGACGCCGAGCAGCGCGGCCGCGGCGAGGATCGTGGGGTGGGGCAGGCCGCCGTTCTCCGCCTGCGGCGGCGACGCGACGACCAGCGACTCCACCCCCGCGGCCTGCGCCGGGACCACGTTCATGACCACCGTGGACGGGTAGACCGCCAGCCCGCCCGGCGCGTAGAGCCCCACGCGGCGGACCGGCACGAACCGCTCGGTGACGCTGCCACCGGGCACGACCTGCGTGACGACCTCCGGCCTGCGCTGCTCCTCGTGCACCACCCGGACGCGCTCGATCGCGGTCTCCAGGGCCTCGCGGACCGCCGGGTCCAGCTCGGCGAGGGCCTTGTCCAGCTCCGCGACGGGCACCCGCACCGACTCCGGGCGGACCTTGTCGAACCGCTCGGTCGCCTCCAGCGCCGCCTCGGTCCCCCGCTCGCGCACCGCCTCGACGATCGGCCGGACGGCCTCGACCGCCGCGTCGACGTCGAGCTCCGCGCGCGGCAGCATCCCGCGCAGGACGGCAGGTCGGGGCAGGGGTTCGGCACGCAGGTCGAGGCGCCGCAGGATCGGACCGGGCATGGGCCCAGGGTACGTGCCACCCCGACCACCTCCCCACGGTGGCGACCCTTTCGGGGCGAGTTGTCCACAGGTCCGCCGCGGAGCTCGCGTCAGCGCGCCGCGGGCTCCCGCAGCGGCAGCCGGGTCAGCGCGGCCAGCAACGCGGCGTCGACGACGATCGCGAGCCAGCCGATGTTCGCGATCCGGCTGACGGGGTAGGCCACGGCCGCGACGATCACCACCACGGCCTGGGCCACCGGGATCCGGCGCAGCAGGCCGATCCCCGCCACCAGCAGGGTGAGCGGCCACAGCAGGCCGAGCGGCTTGAGCACCTGGCCCACCCCGGCGGCGTCGATCAGGTCCACCCCGCCCGCGGCGATGCCGATGGTGTTGAAGCCGTAGCCGACCACCCCGGCGACGCCGAGCATCCCGAGGACGAGGACCGCGGCGGCGAGCGGGCCCCGCAGCGCCGCGGCGAGCCGGACGACGAGCAGCCCGCCGAGCCCGCCGCCGAGCACGTGCAGCAGGGCCGCGAGCGCGTCGTCCCAGCCCGCGAGGGTGTAGACGATCGAGGAGGCGAGGGTCAGCGCGAGGGACGCCACGGTCCCCCACACCAGGACCGCGGGTTCGTCGGTGCGCAGGCCCGGCTGGGCCGCGGGGGCGGAGAGGGAGGTCATGGCCCGCACGCTAGGAGCCCGGCGGACCGCCCGGAACGCGGGCGGCCGCCGCGCCCCCTGCGGTTCTCCGCACCTCCCGTGGCGGTTCTCCCCCTCCCGCCGCGGACGATCACGTGCCAGTCTCGCGCCATGACGGTCCCGCACCCCGCCCTCACCGGCTGGGCGGTCGCGGCGACGGCGGGCATGGCGGCGGCGCTGGTCTACGCCGACTCGCTGACCACCCTCGGCCCCTCGTGGGGGCTGACGTACGTGCTGGTCTGCGCGGCAGGCGCGTGGGCGTCCCGGGTGGAGCCCGCCAACCCGGCCGCGCGGCGGCTGCTGCTGTTCGGCTGCGTGGCGCTGACCTGGCTCACCCTGGCCACCGTGCTGATCGGGCTGGTGCGCCACGGGTTCACCGGCACCGGGTTCGTCGTGGCCAACGCCGTGGTGCAGGTCGCGGGGACGGTGATGGTGGCCGCCCAGGCCGCGGCACTGGTCCGCTACCCGGACGGGGTCCGGCTGCTGGCCGCCGAGCGCGTCGTCGTGCTGGTGCCGCTGGTGCTCGCCCCGGTCCTGCCGCTCCTCCTGCTGGTCACGGTGCCGGACGTGGTGCCGGCGTGGGTGCTCGCGGCGAGCGCCCTGTCCGACGGGTACGGGGTCCCGACCGTCGCGAGCCCGCTGTACGTGGGCGGGCCCGGAGGGGTGGCCCGCGCGCTCGACGAGGCGGTGCTCCCGGTCGGGACCCTGGCCGCGGTCGCCGTCGCGCTCCTGCGGTTCCGCAGGCTGTCCGACGTCGGACGCCACCGCATGGCCTGGCCCCTCCTCGCGGCGTTGCTGCTGGTCGGGGCCGTGGTGGTGAACGCGCTGGCCGAGGGCGGGGCGTTCCCGCGGATCGTCGGGGACGTCGTCTACCTCGCCTGTCACGTGGTGCTGCCGGTCGCGATGGGGGTCGGGATCGCGGCGCCCCACCTGTTCGACGCGCTGGGGTCGGTCCGCCGCACCGTCCCGTACGCCGCGCTGGCGCTGCTGGTGCTGGGCGGGTACGTGGCCACGGCGGGGCTGTTGGGGGCCGCGCTCGGGGGCGCGGACCTGCGGATCGCCGTCGTGGTCGCAGTGGTGGGGGCGCTGGCCCTCGAACCCGTCCGGCGGGCCCTCCTGCACCGGGTGCGCAGGCTGACCCACGGCCGGGAGATCGGCCGCGACGAGCTGCTGCTGCACCTCGGCGACGCCCTCGAGCACACCCTCGACCGCGGCGCGCTGTCCCGCTCGATCGCCGAGGCCGCGTCGGAGGGGCTCGGCGCGGCCTGGGTCGACCTGGAGGTCACGGGGGACCCGCCCCTGCACGTGGGCAGGCCCCGACGACCCGGCGAGCGGCCCGCCCACACGGCCCGGCTCCTGGACGGCGCCGCGGACCTCGGCAGCATCAGCTGCGGACCCGCCGAAGGCGGTCGGCTCCGCGTCCGGACCCGGTTGGAGGCACTCGCCCGGCAGGGCGCGATGGCGCTGACGAACGCCCGGCTGGCGGCCGAGGTCACCGCCCAGCTGACCGAGGTCGAGGCCTCCCGGCTGCGGATCGTCGCGGCCGAGGACACCGCCCGCCGCCGGCTCGAACGCGACCTGCACGACGGTGCCCAACAGGAGATCGCCGCCCTGCTGACCCGCATCGCCCTCGCCCGCGCGCAGCTCGCCCGCGCCGACCTCGCGCAGGTCGACGGCACGCTCGCCGGCCTGCAGGGGGACGCCGCGGACGCCCTGCGCAACCTGCGCGAGCTGGT
>NZ_JACBXB010000310.1 GCF_013870575.1 Pseudonocardia pini | reverse complement strand
CGCGGCACGTGCTCGGCGGGCGCGGCCCGGCCGCCGCCCCGCGCTTCCGGCGGATGGTCCGCGTGATGACCCCCGACGCCGTCCGGTCCGGTGCCGCCGAGCTGGCGCGGATCTGCGACACCCGGGTCCTGGTCGTCGACGTCGGCTGTGCGACCACGGACGTGCACTCCGCCTTCCCGCCCGGGAGGGGGGCCGGTCCCGAGCACGCGGTCCGCCGCACGGTCGAGGGTGATCTCGGCGTCCGCGCGGCTGCGGAGGGCGTGCTGCAGGAGGCCCAGACGGAGCAGATCGTCGATCCCGTCGAGGCCGATCTGCTGTCCGCGACGGTCCGGCGGATGGCCAGCGAGGTCGGCTCCGTTCCGCGGGACCCCGGCAGCGCCGCGGAGGACCGCCGGGTGGCGGCGCTGGCGGCGGTGGTGGCCATGCGCAGGCACCTGCGCGAGGGGGAGACGGACGACCCGGGCGTGGGGCTCGTCGTGCTCTCGGGTGGGGTGTTCCGCCAGCGGGACCCCGCCGGGATCGCCGCGCTGGTCGGCACATTGCGGGGCGACCCGGTCCTGGCGCCCGTGCTGGCGGGGTCGTCCGTGCTGGTCGACGCGGACTTCGCCCTCGCCCCCGCGGGCCTGCTCGCCGCCCACGAGCGGGGCGACGCCGCGGAGGCCCTGCTGCGGGACCACCTGCTCGGCTGACCCGCTATCCTGGCACCCGCGCGGGTCGAGAGGCGCTGCAGCGGACGGCGTGTCGTCGAGGACACGCGGCCGCCACGCTCGGTCCGCGGTCGACGACGAGAAAGGGCGCCTCCCATCCATCGGGAGGAGGCCCGCATGTCGAATCTCCTGCGGGTCAGCCCCCATGCGCGAGGAGAGACATGAGCGACAAGCTGCAGAACGTGAACGGCCTGGACTTCGCGGTGGCCGACCTCGGCCTGCACGAGTTCGGCCGCAAGGAGATCCGGCTGGCCGAGAACGAGATGCCGGGCCTGATGGAGCTGCGCCGCGAGTACGCGGAGGCGAAGCCGCTGCACGGCGCGCGGGTCGCGGGCTCGCTGCACATGACGGTCCAGACCGCCGTCCTGATCGAGACCCTCGTCAGCCTCGGCGCCGACGTCCGCTGGGTCTCCTGCAACATCTTCTCGACCCAGGACCACGCGGCCGCCGCGATCGTGGTCGGCCCGCACGGCACCCCCGAGGCGCCCCAGGGCGTCCCGGTCTTCGCCTGGAAGGGCGAGACCCTCGAGGAGTACTGGTGGGCCACCGAGCAGCTCTTCAACTTCACCGACGACTCCGGTGAGCTGGTCGGCCCGAACATGATCCTCGACGACGGCGGGGACGCGACCCTGCTCGTCCACAAGAGCGTCGAGTTCGAGAGGACCGGCGTGGTCCCCACGGTCGAGGCGGACGACCTCACCGTCGCGGACGAGTACCGGATCATCCTCGACACCCTGCGCCGCTCGCTGGCCGCGACCCCGCAGAAGTGGACCACGGTCGCCGCGGACATCCGCGGCGTCACCGAGGAGACCACCACCGGCGTCCACCGGCTCTACCAGCTGGCCGAGCAGGGCCTGCTGCTGTTCCCGGCGATCAACGTCAACGACTCGGTCACCAAGAGCAAGTTCGACAACAAGTACGGCATCCGGCACTCCCTGATCGACGGCATCAACCGCGGCACGGACGTGCTGATCGGCGGCAAGGTGGCGGTCGTCGCGGGCTTCGGGGACGTCGGCAAGGGCTCGGCGGAGGCGCTGCAGGGCCAGGGCGCCCGGGTCATCGTCTCCGAGGTCGACCCGATCTGCGCGCTACAGGCGCTGCTCGAGGGCTTCCAGGTGGCGCGTATCGAGGACGTCATCGACAAGGCCGACATCGTCATCACCACGACGGGCAACAAGGACATCATCACCGTCGACCTGATGAAGAAGATGAAGCACCAGGCGATCCTCGGCAACGTCGGGCACTTCGACAACGAGATCGACATGGCGGGCCTCGGCCGCGTCGAGGGCATCATCCGCACGAACATCAAGCCGCAGGTCGACGAGTGGGTGTTCCCCGACGGGCACTCCATCATCGTGTTGTCCGAGGGCAGGCTGATGAACCTCGGCAACGCGACGGGCCACCCGTCGTTCGTGATGAGCAACAGCTTCTCGAACCAGGTGATCGCGCAGGTCGAGCTGTACACCAAGCACGAGGAGTACAACAAGGACGTCTACCGCCTGCCGAAGATCCTCGACGAGAAGGTCGCGAAGATCCACGTGCTGGCGCTGGGCGGCGAGCTGACGAAGCTGTCGAAGGACCAGGCCGAGTACATCGGCGTGGACGTCGAGGGCCCGTTCAAGCCGGAGCACTACCGGTACTGAGCGATCTCTGGATGAGCGGCGGTCGTCGGGTTAGGGTCTCCTGATGGCCGCCGCTCCACTTCCCCAGGGTTCCAGCGGCGACGGGTGGCAGTACTGCGCGCAGGGCCACAAGCACTGGGGTCTCTACGGCGCGGCGGGCCTGCTCGTCCGTGCCGGTGAGCTCGTGCTGCTGCAGCACCGGGCACTCTGGAGCCACCACGGCGGCACCTGGGGCATCCCGGGTGGGGCGCGGCACCTCGACGAGTCCGCCGAGTCCGCCGCACGCCGCGAGGCCGCCGAGGAGTCGGAGCTGGACACCGGGCCGCTCCTCGAGACCGCCCGGTTCGTGGACGACCACGGCGGCTGGAGCTACACCACGGTCGTCGTCAGGGCGGACGAGGCGTTGCCGGTGGCGATCCGGGGCGGCGAGAGCGTGGAGTTCCAGTGGTTCCGCGCGGCGACCCTCGGGTCGCCCGAGGGCCCGGACCTGCACCCCGGCTTCGCCCACACCTGGCCGGAGGTCAGGGACCTGTGATCCGCGCGGCGAGGGCGTTCGGGTCGACCTCGCCCTCCAGCACCGTCCACGGGCTCAACCAGGACTGGGCGGCCAGCTCGCGGTAGACGGCGTCGGTGCGGGCCTGCAGGGAGTCGTCCGACTCGTAGGCGTCCCGGTCGCGGCCGGGATCGGTCGCCGCCCTCCGCTGCGCCCGCGCCGCGGCCACGGACCGCTCGGTCGCCAGCAACAGCTGGTGGTCCGGGACCGGGATGCCGAAGCGCGCGATCTCCAGATCGTGCACCCAGCGGACCACCTCGCCCCCGGCCCCCTGCTCCAGACGGGCGGCGTTGTACGCGGCGTTGCTGGCGACGTACCGGTCCACCAGGACCACGTCGTGGCTGCTCAGGAGGTCACGGAGGGCGGGGGCGGCGTCCCGGCGGTCGAGCGCGAACAGCACCGCCATCCCGTGCACCGAGTCCGCGAGGTCACCGAGCCGCCCGTAGAGCGCGTCCCGGGCGAGCTCGGCGTGGACGTCGGCGTCGTAGCGGGGGAAGGCGAGGGTCGCGACCCTCGCGCCGCCGCCGCGCAGCGCCTGCACCAGGCGCGCGGTCAACGTGGCCTTGCCGGACCCGTCGAGCCCCTCGATCACGATCAGCCGTCCCACCCCGGGACCCTATCGCGCCGCTCCGCCGTCCGAACTGGACACAGCTCGGTCAGGCGTGCGTGGTCGGGTTCCGCGCTACCGACTACCGCACGGGGAAGCCGACGATCTCCGCGGCCAGGCGTTCGGCGATGGCGTCGGCGTCCCGCCGGGCGACGGTCCCGCGGCGTGCTGCCCGGCGGAGGACGGAGAGCACCTCGACCTGCACCAGCTCTGGAGCGGAGCTGGACCTGGTCAGCATCCGCCTGCGCAGCTCGGCGGTCCCTCCGCCCGCGAGGACCTCGAACACGACGGAGGCGTCGACGACCTGATCGGTCACCGCTCCTCGCGATCGCGACGGAGATCGTCCATCGCCTGCAGCCGCACTTCGACGACGACATCCCCTCCGACGCCGCACGCCTCCTCATGACCCTCGTAGATGTGCTCGTCGAGGTCTCTGATCTGGACCGCCTTCGCCACGAAGCCGGGATGGGCGAGAGTGCATGCAGAGTGGGTGCCGTTCCGCGGGTCCGCGGGTCGGAGCGGGACTGTCGGGGTGGGGTGGGATGCTGAACGGCATGAAGTCGCGCGTTCTGGTGGTCGACGACGACCCGGCCCTGGCCGAGATGCTGACCATCGTCCTGCGGGGCGAGGGCTTCGACACGGCCGTGGTCGGGGACGGGACCCGGGCGCTGCCCGCCGTGCGGGACATGCGCCCGGACGTCGTGCTGCTCGACCTCATGCTCCCCGGCATGAACGGGATCGACGTGTGTCGGGCGATCCGCGCCGAGTCCGGCGTGCCGATCGTGATGCTCACGGCGAAGAGCGACACCGTGGACATCGTGCTGGGCCTGGAGTCCGGCGCGGACGACTACGTGGTCAAGCCGTTCAAGCCGAAGGAGCTCGTCGCGCGGATCCGGGCCCGGGTGCGGCGCACCGAGACCGAGCCCGCCGAGCAGCTCACCATCGGGGACGTGGACATCGACGTGCCCGCCCACCAGGTCACCCGGCAGGGCGAGCGGATCGCGCTGACCCCGCTGGAGTTCGACCTGCTCGTGGCGCTGGCCCGCAAGCCGCGCCAGGTGTTCACCCGCGAGGTGCTGCTCGAGCAGGTCTGGGGCTACCGGCACGCGGCGGACACGCGGCTGGTGAACGTGCACGTCCAGCGCCTGCGGTCCAAGGTCGAGAAGGACCCAGAGCACCCGGAGGTCGTGCTGACCGTCCGCGGCGTGGGGTACAAGGCCGGGCCGCCGTGAGGACGGGTCCAGTGATCCGGTGTCCGTGAGGTCGCTGGTCGCGCGGCTGCCCGGGGCCCGGCGGGCCAGGCGGGTCGCCGCGTCGGCCGCGGTGCTGTTCTCCGAGGTCCGCGCCGCGGCGCTGGCCGCCTGGCGGCGTTCGCTGCAGCTGCGCGTCGTGGTGTCCACGCTCGCCCTGTCGCTCGCCGTCGTGCTCGTCCTCGGCCTGGTCCTGCAGACCCAGATCGCGGACCGGCTCATCCAGGCGAAGTTCGACGCGGCCATCATCCAGGCCGAGTCCGCCCGGATCGTCTCCGAGCGGGACCTCTCCGGCGTCGACCCGGACCGCGAGGGCGCCCAGGGCACCCTGAACAACGCCCTCGACCGGCTCACCAACCAGTCCACCGCGGAGTCCGGCGCACCCACCGCCGGCGAGTTCCGCGCGGCGCTCACCACCGGCGCGGGCTCGGGCCCGGAGATCTCCGCGGGAGACCTGGACGCGATCTCCCCCGAGCAGCGGCAGGCCGTGGCCAGCGGGGCGCTGAGCACGCAGTACACGACCGTGGACGCGATCCCCACGCTGGTCGTGGGCCAGCCGGTGCGTACCGCGGGGCGTGAGCTGCAGCTGTACCTGATGTTCCCGCTGGACGCCGAGCAACGCACGCTCGGGCTGATCCAGAGCACGCTGATCGTGGGCGGCCTGGTGCTCCTGTTGCTGCTCGCGGGCATCGCGAGCCTGGTCACCCGGCAGGTCGTCCGGCCCGTCAAGCAGGCGGCCGAGGTGGCCGAGCGGTTCGCGGAGGGCCATCTCGACGAACGCATGCCGGTGCACGGCGAGGACGAGGTCGCGCGCCTGTTCGAGTCGTACAACGAGATGGCGGGCAGCATCCAGAGCCAGATCCGCCAGCTCGAGGAGTTCGGCGCCCTGCAGCGCCGCTTCACCAGCGACGTCAGCCACGAGCTGCGCACCCCGTTGACCACCGTCCGGATGGCCGCGGACATCCTCTACGCCTCGCGGGACGAGCTCATCCCGGCGCTGCGCCGCAGCTCGGAGCTGCTGGTCAACGAGCTGGACCGGTTCGAGACGCTGCTCGGCGACCTGCTGGAGATCTCCCGGCTCGACGCGGGGGTGGCCGAGCTCGGCTCCGAACGGCTCGACATGCGGCACGTGGTCTCGCGGGCCGTGGAGGCCGTCCGCGGGCTGGCCGAGGAGTCGGCCACGCCCCTGGTGCTCGACCTCCCCGGGGACGTCTACGCCGAGGTGGACTCGCGGCGGGTCGAACGGATCGTGCGCAACCTCGTCGCCAACGCGATCGACCACGGCGAGGGGCGGCCGGTGCACGTCACGCTGGCGGGGGACTCCCACGCCGTCGCGGTGGTCGTGCGGGACCACGGCGTGGGGCTGCGCCCGGGCG